>DGXE01000033.1 GCA_002395525.1 Ruminococcus sp. UBA4240 | reverse complement strand
CTTCTGTAAAGCCTATGTGCGAAAAGTGCAAGGTAATCAAGAGAAAAGGCAAGATAATGATAATCTGCGAAAATCCCAAGCACAAGCAGCGTCAGGGCTGAGTGCTGCTGCGCACTGACCTTGTGTGGTGCGCATGAAACAGGGATCAAATAAAACGGGACGGAAAGTCCCACGATACACTATGGAGGTGTAAGGTAAATGGCAAGAATTGCCGGCGTTGACCTTCCCAGAAACAAGAGAGTCGAAATAGGCCTCACTTATATCTACGGGATAGGTCGCAATACTGCGAATGCGATACTCGCAAACACAGGCGTAAACCCTGATACAAGAGTCAAGGACCTCACTGAAGACGATGTAACAAAGCTTCGTGAGTACATCGACCACAACCTTATCGTTGAGGGTGATCTGAGAAGAAACACCGCACTCAACATCAAGAGACTGGTCGAGATAGGCTGCTACAGGGGCGTGCGTCACCGCAAGGGTCTTCCTGTAAGAGGCCAGAGAACCAAGACCAACGCAAGAACTCGCAAGGGTCCCAAGAAGACCATTGCAAACAAGAAGAAGTAAGGAGGGGAATATAAATGGCTCAGGCTAAGAAGAAGACGATTGTCAGAAGACGTCGTGACCGTAAGGTTGTTGAGAACGGTGCTGTTCATATTCAGTCCTCTTTCAATAACACCATCGTCACTATCACCGATACACAGGGCAATGCACTTTCATGGGCATCCGCAGGCGGCCTCGGCTTCCGCGGCTCCAAGAAGTCCACTCCCTTTGCAGCACAGACCGCTGCTGAGACTGCTGCCAAGGCAGCTCAGGAATACGGCCTGAAGACCGTTGAGGTCTATGTAAAGGGTCCCGGTGCCGGCAGAGAGGCAGCTATCAGAGCACTCCAGGCAGTAGGCCTTGAGGTAAAGCTCATCAAGGATGTAACTCCTATCCCTCACAACGGATGCCGTCCTCCCAAGAGAAGACGTGTGTAGTATTGCAGGAGGTATATAATAATGGCTATCAGCAGAGAACCTATACTCAGAAGATGCAGATACCTTGGCATTTCTCCCATGGTGATGGGCGTATCCAAGGAGTCTAACAGAAATCCCGGCAACGGTGCAAGAAGAAAGGTTTCCGAGTACGGCACCCAGCTCAAGGAAAAGCAGAAATTCAAGTTTATATACGGCGTACTGGAGAAGCCCTTCCGCCACTATTTTGAGCTTGCAAACAAGATGGGGGGCAAGGCCGGTGACAATCTGGTCACCATCTGCGAATCCAGACTTGACAATGTAGTATACAGAATGGGCTATGCCCTGACCCGCCGTGAGGCAAGGCAGCTCGTATCTCACAGACATTTCACCGTAAACGGCAAGCGTGTCAACATTCCTTCCTACCGTGTAAAGGTAGGCGATGTCATTGCCCTGCATGAAGGCAGCCGTGACAGCGTAAAGTTCAAGGATGTTTTAGAGCAGACAAACGGCAGAATGATCCCTCTGTGGCTTGAATCCGACAAGGAAAACTTCTGTGCAAAGGTAGTTCGTATGCCTGAAACAGGAGATCTTGATTTTGAAACACAGACACACCTTATCGTCGAGCTCTACTCCAAGTAATACGCAAAACGTCAGTACCGCCCGCTATGCTGTGGTCATCACAGGCTTAGCGGTGACGGTAGTGCGACAATAGGAGGGTCGATCAATGCTTGAAAAAATAGAAAAGCCTGAGATACAGATCGAAGGCACTACAGATGACGGTACCTACGGTACCTTCGTCCTTGCCCCCCTCGAGCGCGGCTATGGTACAACTTTGGGCAACTCGCTCAGAAGAGTGCTTCTCTCCTCGCTTCCGGGTGTTGCCGTAATATCCGTGAAGATCAATGGAGTGCCCCATGAAATGACTACTATCCCCGGAGTTAAGGAGGATGTCACCGAGATCATCCTTAACCTCAAGGGACTTACCGCAAAGCTTTACGGCGAAGGCCCCAAGACCATCTACATAGAGGCTGAGGGCGAATGTGAAGTTACTGCGAACGATATCAGAGCCGATTCCGAAGTGGAGATACTGGTTCCCGATATGCACATTGCCACCCTTGACAAGGATGCAAAGCTGTATATGGAGATACAGATCGACAGAGGCCGCGGCTATGTACCCGCTGAAAAGAACAAGCAGCTTTTCAATTTCAACAGCATCGACACTATTGCTGTTGACTCAATATATACGCCTGTACTCAAGGTCAACTTCCGTGTGGAGGATACCCGTCTGGGTAATGTGACCGACTATGACAAGCTTATCCTTGAGGTATGGACAGATGGTACTGTTTCCGCAAAGGAAGCTGTGTCCCAGGCAGCCAATCTCCTCATTGAGCATCTCAAGTCATTCTCTGCGCTTTCCGATGAGGTAAGCACCATAACAGACATGATGGTGGAGAAGGACGAAAAGGATAACAAGAAGGTACTGGAGATGACCATTGAGGAACTTGACTTATCAGTGCGTTCCTTCAACTGCTTGAAGCGTGCGGGCATCAACACCGTAGAGGATCTCATCAGCAAGTCCGAGGAGGAAATGATGAAGGTCCGCAACCTTGGTAAGAAGTCCTTCGACGAGGTGAAGGAAAAGCTCCAGTCACTGGGCTTTGAGCTCTCCTCTGAGGAAGAATGATACCAACCACAGCTTTTGGTGCCTTACGGCACCTTTGAGAAAGGATGAATACAATGGCAGGATCCAGAAAGCTTGGCCGCACAAGCGACCACAGAAAGGCTATGCTCCGTGCTATGGTAACTTATCTGCTTGAAAACGGCAGGATAGAAACAACTGTCACAAGAGCAAAGGAAGTTCGCTCTATGGCAGAAAAGATGATAACCACAGCCAAGACCAACGACCTTGCTTCCAAGCGTAAGGTACTTTCCTATGTTACTAAGGAAAGCGTTGTAAAGAAGCTCTTTGATGAGACCGCTCCCAAGTACGCCGACAGAAACGGCGGCTATACAAGGATCATCAAGGTAGGTCCCCGTCGTGGTGACGCTGCTGAGATGGCAGTTATCGAGCTGGTTTGATCACCGGAAAAGCAATGGCCTCATCCGCAGTGCGGGTGAGGCTGTTTTTATAGTGAATGTCGAAATGAATTTGACATTCACTATAAAATTATTTGAAGTGCCTCGCACTGCGCCAAGCTGAAGCTTGCGACCTGCGAATCGGCAAATAGCAAACGCCAAAAGGTTTTGTCGTTTGCTATAATAAGACAAAAGCGGGGGGAAAATATGGAGTGGTTCTGGTATATCATAGCTGCACTGCTTGCAGGTGTAGGGACAGGACTGGCAGGGTTGTCCGCTGCCACGGTTATGGTGCCGATAATGATAGTGCTCTGCCCCTCCTTTGCCGGAGAGACCGGAGCCTATCAGGCTACTGCCATAGCCCTTGCGTCGGATATCCTGGGCTCCGCAGTTACGACCTATACCTACGGGAAGCATAAGAACATCGACCTTAAACGGGGGTGGCTCATGCTCGTCTGCATTCTGGCAATGAGCACTGTGGGCAGCTATGCCGCCTATATCGTGGGGAACGTGGTGCTGGGCGGGTTCACACTTTTCCTTACCTTCTTTATCGGGATACGCTTTCTGGTAAAGCCTGACACAAGCCGCAGCAACGGTGCTGCCAGGGGTGAAAGGCTGGATGTGAAGGGTATTGTCATCTCCCTTTTCTTCGGGGTCACCATCGGGTTTGGTGCAGGCTTTGTGGGTACCGGAGGCGGAATGATGATGCTGATAGTCTTTACTGCCTTCCTGGGTATGGAGCTGAAAACAGCGGTGGGAACGAGCACCTTTATCATGACATTCACTGCTCTCATCGCATCAGTCAGCCATATCCTGATACACCCTGCCATAGTGCTTGAAAAATGGAGCGTAATGCTTGTGTGCATCATAGTCGCAACGGCGGCAAGCCTTGTGTCCGCCCGCTTTGCCAACCGTGTGAAAAGCCGCACAGTGGGCCTTATCACCGGCGGCGTTCTGACAGTGCTTGGGGCTGCCATGCTTATACTTAACTATTGGGGCTTTTTATCGAAATATCCCCTGTTTATTGATATAATGCGCTGCCTTGGCACATTTGTAAAATTCATAATCCCGTGCGTGATCGTGATAATTCCCATACGTTTCCTTACGAAGGTGCCGTCCTTTGTTTTCCGCAAGATACTGCACATTATTGCCTTCACCTGTGTTACAGTCATGATACTTACCGCAGCGGACTGGAAGCCGCCTGCACTTACATCGGTTCTTATCGCTGCTGTATTTTATCCTGTGCTGCGGCTGCTTGAAAAAGAGCCCTGGTACGGCAAGCTGTTCGTACAGAAGGAGCCCGGTGAAATACGCAAAAGCCTGCTGATGCTCTTTCTGATGTTTGCGGCGCTCATCACTGTCACATGGGGAATATTCGGAAAAACATACATCGCCGCAGCGGCAATACTCATGTGGGGCACGGGGGATGCAGCGGCGGCACTGGTAGGTATACCGCTGGGAAAGCACAAGGTGCATCTGAAAGGGACAGACGGCAAAAAGTCCTGGGAGGGCAGCGGCGCCATGCTTGCAGTCTCGATTGTCTGCGGGGTCTGTGTGCTGCATTTCAGTCATAAAATGCCTGTACCGGCTCTGCTCCTCACATCCCTGACGGCAGCCTTCTGCGGTACGGCAGCGGAGCTGTTCACTCCCAGCAAGTATGATACGGTCACGGTACCCGCAGTGATCGCTGTGGTGCTTCTGGCTCTGGCTCCCATAGCTGCATGATGCTCCGAACTGAAAAAGTGATCGCCCGGATCAGCCGATCCGGGCGATTATGTTTTGCAAAACGAGTTTTACTGCTTCTTGTTGGTAGGCTTTACAAGTACGAAGCACAGGATAAGGGCTACTACATACAGTGCGCAGGTGGCAATTAGCACGGTCTGATAGCCTACAGGGTTCATCTGAACACCGTCATGGTCTACCCATTCACCGAAGTGATTTACTATCCATGTAGCCATCTGGTTGCCGGTAAGCCCCGCAAATGCCCAGGCTGAAAGGGTTATGCCGTGTATTGCGGAGATGCTCCCCATGCCGTAGTGGTCGGAAAGAAGTGTGGGCACGTTGGAGAAGCCGCCGCCGTATCCTGCGTTCACAACGAAGATAAGGCCAAGCACAAGGGCGATGAGAATTACATTGCCTGTGCCGTTTTCTATGCCCTTTGTGAAGATGACAAGTGCGGTGAATATGATGGAAAGACCGAATATGAGCTTGTAGATGGTGTTTCTGTCCTTCAAGGTGTCAGCCCAGGCGGAGAAGCCCAGACGGCCGCCGGCGTTGAATATGGCGGATATGGTGGAGATGATGCCCGCAGAAGCCGCAAGGCCTATGCACTTGACGATCATCTTCTCCTGTGAGATAAGGGCAAGGCCGCAGGTGATGTTGATGTAGAACATGAGCCAGATGCCGATGTAGTTGGAAAGGGGCTTTGTGCGGAGTGTTTCCATGATGCCGGGCTTTTTCTCATCTCCCTGGGGCTCGTGCCAGTCATCGGGCTTTTTAAGGAGGAGATGTCCCACAAACATCATCACAAAGTAGACAGCAGCCAGTATCCAGAACATCTTGTAAATGCCCGTCTGTCCCATGCCGTCAAGCATAGCCTGCATGATAGGGGAGGCAATTGCCTTTGCAGCACCGAAGCCTGCCACCGCAAGACCTGTTGCAAGGCCCTTCCTGTCCCTGAACCAGAGCATAAGTGTCTTTACCGGGGAGAGATAGCCCGTGCCAAGGCCAATGCCCATGATAAAGCCGTAGCTGATGTATATGCCGATGAGGGAAACAAGTGAATGCTGATGGGCACCGCCGTACCAGATGAAGAAGCCGGTGCCTGCCATGCCTGCCGCAAAGCAGATAGTGGCGATAAGGGATGACTTGTGTATGTCCTTTTCAACGATGTTGCCAAGGAATGCAGCAGACATTCCGAGGAAGAAGATGGCAAAGGAAAACGCCCACTCGGTGGCACCCTTTGTAAAGCCGATGTAATCGGCTATCTCCTGGGAAAAGATGGACCAGCAGTAGACAGTACCTATGCTGCAGTGGAGCAGCAGTGCGGGTATGGCGGCACGCACCCATTTGTTGCTGCGCCAGCCTGATTTGGTTTCTGACATAAAACACTCCTCCTAAAGATAATCAAAACACTATTATTATACATCAAACGGAGAGAAAAGTCTGTTAATTTTTAAGGTTCATTGTATTGATATACTATTAAATCCCGGTGATTATTTTTTGATTAGGAATTAAAAAAGCCGGCGGCACATTGACACAAGCTTTGAACAATGGTATACTGGAAAAAACATCTTTTGGGAGGGGATAAAATGAAAAGGATATTTGCCATCGCCCTTTCTGCCCTTATGCTTTCGGGCTGCGGCGCAATGGGGGCGGCACTGCGGGAGAGCCAGAGGAAGATACCCGAGGACTGGTACACTCAGACTCTTGATTACTATAAGGAGGGGGTATCCTCCAACTGGGCCAATGAGCGGGATGATCTCTATATCACCGACGAGGAGAAGAACAGCAAATTAGGCTACTATCTTGTGGATCTGGACGGGGATGGCGCCCTTGAGGTGCTCATCGGCATCATTGACGACAGCGAGGTTACCCATTTTACGGATCTGTACGTATGGCACGGAGATTTCGGCGCAATGAGGACATTCTCCGGCTTCGGGGAGGGCTACTACATCTACCTGTGCGGGGACAATGTGCTGCGCACGGACAACTGGCGGGGCAGCGAAACGGAGATCTGGTACATGAAGTACGACTCTGTGAACAATTCCTACCCCATCATAGACCCGGCAGGAGAGCCTGCCCCCCTCAAAGTGGAGCTGACACCCTTCGGTAATGGCTGATGAGCATTTTGTGAGCATTTTGCGTTTTTATCTTGCAAAATCCGTCTGTGTGTGGTATAATGGAAAAAACGTCAGACCATAGGCTGACAAAACCAATAAGGACGGTGTATGTATATGGAAGACAGGCTCAAGATCATCGGTTCAGGTAAGGTATCTATCGGCATAATGCCGGGGCATTTCGCCACGAACCACTCCCACGTTAATTTCTATGTGGATATGACATCCATCAAGACCAGCTGCAAAATGGCTGAGGAGGCGGCTCAGGAACTGGCGGCTGCCGTGTCGGGCACATATATCGACACCATAGTGTGCCTTGAGGGTACGGAGATATTAGCGGCATTCCTTGCCCGTGACCTCTCCCAGAGCGGCATCAACAAGGGCAGCGACATCAGCCTTGTTACCCCTGAGACCAACTCCGTGAACCAGATGATATTCAGGGACAATGTGCAGAAGAAGATATGGGGCAAGAAGGTGCTTGTACTGGTAAGCTCCGCCTCCACAGGCAAGAGCATCAACCGTGCATACGAGTGTATGCGCTACTACAACGGTCAGCTTGTGGGCATTGCAGCCATATTCTCCGCCATTGACGAGGTAAACGGCATCAAGGTCAACGCCATATTCACCGAGGAGGATCTCCCTCACTACGTGAACTATCTCCCCGGGGAGTGCCCCATGTGCGCCAACGGCATGAAGGTGGATGCACTCATCAACTCCTTCGGCTATTCAAAGCTCTGAGCATCGGGCGGACAGGTACAGCAGCAAGAGGAGCTTAGGTGCGGTACGCATAAAGAAGCTTTACGCCATAGTATTTCTGATGTAAGGTCAGAAGCACTATGGCGTTTTATGTTGACAGTACAGAGATGATGTGCTATAATCGTTACTGACAAAAAACGTTATCCCATTGAAAGGGACATGATTATATGAAAAAAGCACTTAAAACAGCAGGAAAGATACTGCTCGGAATACTGATAACACTTGCGGCGGCAATAATTATACTGCTTGTTGTAAGACTGATCGGCAGGTCAATAAGCAGCAAAACACCTGATGGCGGTATCAACGAATCTATGCTTGTGGATATAAACGGAACACAGCAGTGGATAAACATTTACGGACAGGACAAGGATAATCCCGTTCTGCTGTATCTGCACGGCGGACCGGGTTCTGCGACAAGTCATCTGGACTATGCCTTCACAAGAAAGTGGAGCGACGTTTATACGGTGGTAACGTGGGATCAGAGAAACTGCGGAAAAAGCTACGACACCTCAAAGACAGATACCATCACCGCAGACATCATGATGCAGGACGGCAAGGAAATGACCGAATATCTGCTTGACTACATGAGCAAGGAAAAGATCACTCTCCTGGGACATTCCTGGGGTTCGCTGTTCGGCGCAAACTTAGCTCTCGAATATCCCGAATACTACGATGCATTTATCGGCACGGGACAGTTCATCGACGATCAGGAAAATGAAAAGAGACTTTACGAAGCAGCGCAGAAATGGAGCGATGGTGACGAAGAAGGAAAGGCGCTGCTTGAAAAATGGTCTCCCGACAATGCAGATACAATAGAGGCTCTTATGGCAAGAAACGAGATCATGGAGAGATACGGCTACGGAATGATGAAGGACGGCACAGATTATAACATCTGCACTACGATATTGTTCAACCCGAACTATACGATCAAAGATTTTATCGGGTATGTCAAAAACAATGAAGCATCATTCGAGCCGTACATGGATTTCTTCACAGGTGATATGTCAAAGCTGTCGCTGCTGGGCAGATATGATTATCAGGTACCCTACTACAATATAAACGGAGATATGGATTATCAGACAAATTACTGGCTTGCCTGTGAATACTTCGAGCAGGTGAACGCTCCCGAAAAGGAAATGTTCGTGATGAAGGACGCGACCCACGGCCTGCTGGAATCACGTTCGGAAGAGTTTTCAGAGTTATTGCACAAGATCGCAGAAAAACAGAAGAATCGTTAAATCCTGATCTATCTCAGCAGCATGAATGCACAATGCCCATGAGCGCTTTGGAACGCTCATGGGCAAAACTTTTATGGGTATCTGTCATACCTTGCTCTTCTTTCCCTGTTGTGAGCTGTATCCCCCTTGACAAAGGCTTGTAAATATGCTATACTGTAACAAATGAATGAATGTTCATTTGTTCAATGATATTCAAGTGCCGGGTCAGGCTGTGCCATGCGCCACGGCACGGAAAGGAAGATATGAATTTACAGGCTGTTTACGGCATACTCATCCCGTTTCTGGGCACCGCCCTGGGATCATGCTGTGTATTTTTCATGAAGAAGGACTTGAACATAAACGTGCAGAGAGCCCTGGAGGGCTTTGCGGCAGGGGTCATGGTGGCAGCATCCGTGTGGTCGCTGCTCATACCCGCCATAGAGCAGTCCGAACATATGGGAAAGCTGAGCTTTATCCCCGCCGCTGTGGGCTTTCTCATAGGCATATTCTTTCTGCTCATCCTTGACAAGGTGATACCCCACCTGCATATGAACAGCGATGTGCCCGAGGGTCCCGCCTCCCGCCTGAAAAAGACCACTATGCTGGTGCTGGCTGTTACCCTCCACAACATCCCCGAGGGCATGGCTGTGGGCGTGGTCATCGCAGGCTGGCTCTACGGCGGAACAGGCAGCAGCATCTCCTACACTGCGGCTCTGGCGCTGTCCCTTGGCATCGCAATACAGAACTTCCCCGAGGGGGCAATAATCTCCATGCCCCTGCGTGCCGAAGGTGAAAGCCGCCGCAAGGCTTGCCTGTACGGTGTGCTGTCAGGTGTGGTGGAGCCTGTGGGGGCTGTTGTCACCATACTTGCCGCCGGGTTCATCGTGCCCCTGCTGCCCTATCTGCTCAGCTTTGCCGCAGGCGCAATGCTTTATGTGGTGGTAGAGGAGCTTATCCCGGAGATCAGCAACGAGCCCCATTCCGACGTGGGCACCGTGTCCTTCGCCCTGGGCTTTGTGCTGATGATGATACTGGATATCGCCCTGTCCTGACCGATAATGGGACGACCCATCCGAGCCTCCGTCACCCTTGGCGGAGGCTCTGTTTGTGTTATGTTACAATAGATCATAGACACGCAGAATAGAAAAACAACTCTCAATATGATAATGTTAAGTACCACCAAAACAAATATCAAGAAAAGAGAGTTGTTCTATGAATAGTATAGCACAGGAGTTTCGTCAACGGGTAGTGAAATATCTACAAACACGGAGCTACATAAGTGTCCATACACTTTAGGGTATACCGTCAGTCGGTGTATAACTGGGCGGAAAGGTATGACGGGACGAGGAAAAGCCTGGGGGAGCGAAGCCACAGACCGCAAGCCTAAGCCCTATGAAAGAGCAATGTATCCCGGACAGAAGGTGCAGGTTGATGTGAAATATGTTCCTTCAGAATGCATATCTAATGGAAAGAAGTATTGCCAATATACGGCAGTAGATGAATGTACGAGATCCTGTTGACTGACAAACACGCTCCTTCGGCAATGCCGGGGGAGCTTTACTTTTAACACAAATTGATTACAATATTCAAAAAAAGTAGTGACAATCCGGGAAGTATGTGGTATACTTATATGGTGATGCCCCATGTCTTGGGGTCAATACTATTTCGGATCAGGTGGTTTTGTGAGTATTCTTCTTAATATCCTGCTGCTGGTGGTGGGATTCGTGCTGCTTATCAAGGGTGCGGATTTCTTCGTGGACGGGGCAGCAGCCCTTGCGGCAAAGTTCAAGGTGCCCGCCCTTATCATAGGCCTTACCATAGTTGCCATGGGCACCAGCGCCCCGGAGCTGGCGGTGTCCATAACCTCCGCACTTAAAGGCGCAAATGCCCTTGCAGTCAGCAATGTCATAGGCTCCAACACATTCAATATGCTCATGGTGCTGGGCGTGTGCTCCGTTATTATGCCCATAGCCGTTTCGGATGCAGCCATAAAAAGGGATTTCCCCCTGTCCATCGTAGCAACCGTGCTGTTTCTGATACTGGTGCTGGACGGTCAGATAACCCGTATCGAGGGCATCATACTGCTCACCATTTTTGTGTGCTACATTGCCTATACCATAATCATCGCACGGAAGAACAAGACCGACGATGAGCCCCCCAAGGATTTCAAGCCCCTTGTGTGCGTGCTGTCTATCCTGGGCGGCCTTGCAGGCATAGTCTTCGGGGGCGACCTGGTGGTTGACAACGCCCAGGAGATAGCCCTTGCAGCCGGCATGAGCGAGGCGCTCACAGGTCTTACCATATGCGCCATAGGCACATCCCTGCCGGAGCTTGTCACCTCTGTCACCGCATCACGCAAGGGTCAGAATGATATGGCAGTGGGCAATGTAATAGGCTCCAATATCTTCAACATCCTTATGATACTGGGTGTATCCGGTGCCATAAGTCCGATAGCCCTGGGAGATGCCGCATTCAACAACCTTGTGGACGTTATCATACTTGTGGGCATATCCATAATCACCTATATCTTCTGTGTCACAGGGAAGAAGATCTCACGCTGGCAGGGCGGTGTTATGGTGATACTGTACGCCGCATACATGGCATATGCCATAATGAGAAACTACGGGATAGTGTAAGGTGGAACTTATGAAGAGAAATACTATTCTGCCCGTGCTTATCGGACTATCGGGAATAAGCTCCCTGTTCGGGACAAATGTCACTGCTGCATCGGGTGTCACCGTGTACGAGGCGGAGAAGGCTGTCCTCTCCGGGTTGGAGACCGTTACAGACAGCGCCTATTCTGGGGGTAAGTATGTGCGCATAGAGGGGAAGGGCAGCTGCACCTTCAAGGTGACCGTGCCCGCAAAGGGGTATTATGACCTCACCTTCACATCAGCAGGCCTTGGCGGGGACAAGGTGAACACCGTCAGCGTGGACGGGGAGACAGCAGGGGATCTCACCTCCTCCGGGAATAAGCTCACCTCCTCCACAGTCTCCGGTGTCTATATGGGCAAGGGCACCCATGAGGTGGCAGTAACGCCTTCATGGGGCTGGATATGCCTTGACAGGCTGGAGGTTAAGGAGGCGGACGGTGTGGATGCATCTCTCTACAAAGTAAGCAACCAGCTTTCCGACAAAAATGCCACAGAGCGCACAAAGCGACTGATGAAGTACCTCTGCGACAACTACGGCACCAATGTGCTCTCAGGGCAGCAGTGCGAGGGCATGGACAGCCCGGAATACAGAGCCATCAAGGCTGCCACGGGGAAGGCACCTGCCATAATGGGGCTTGACCTTATGAACTATTCGGGTTCAAGGGTGGCAAGAGGCTCTTCGGGCAAGAGCATTGAACAGGCACTGGAATTTGACCGTGCCGGGGGTATCGTCACCATGTGCTGGCACTGGTGCGCACCCTCCAAATTCATCAAGAAGGGGAACGACTCCAAGGGCAACCCCAACTGGTGGGGAGCCTTCTACACGGACAATGTGGAGGGGCTGAAGCTCTCAAAGATAATGGCTGACCCCTCTTCTGAGGATTACCGCCTTCTGGTGGAGGATATCGACCGCATCGCCGAACAGCTGAAAAGACTTCAGGATAAGGATGTGCCTGTCCTCTTCCGCCCTCTGCATGAGGCATCCGGCGGCTGGTTCTGGTGGGGCGCAGACGGCGCAGAGCCCTATAAAAAGCTGTGGAAGCTGATATATATCCGCCTTACCGACTATCACGGCATCCATAATCTCATATGGGTGTGGAATGCCCAGTCCCCTGAATGGTATCCCGGGGACGGCTATGTGGACATCATCGGGGAGGATATCTACCCCGGCGCCCACCAGTACAGCCCCCAGGGGAGCAGGTTCATCACCGCCGCATCAGCCGCAGGCACAAGAAAGATAGTCACCCTTTCGGAAAACGGCTGCCTGTTTGACATAGACAGGGCAAAGGAACAGGGCATCATGTGGAGCTGGTTCTGTGTATGGGGCGGAGAGTTTGCTGTAAAGGGCAGCAGCATCTCCACCGCCTTTACCGACAAGAAAATGTGGGAAAAGGTATACAACCATAAAAACGTCATCACCCTTGATGAGGTAAAATACTGATAAAGGAGAGACCATATGTCCTCGTGGAGAGATAACCTTATTAAGACAGAGCCCTATGTGGCAGGAGAACAGCCCAAGGGCGGCAAATTCATAAAGCTCAACGCCAATGAGAACCCCTATCCCCCCTCCCCGATGGTGGAGAAAGCCATTGCAGGGTTCAGGGCGGCAGGACTCAACAAATACCCGGATGCCAATGTTGCCCCCTTGTGTGAAGCACTTGCAAAGCGGGCAGGAGTGGATACGGATAATGTATTTGCGGGCAATGGCTCGGATGAAGTGCTGGCACTTGCATTCAGGGCGTTCTTCAATTCAGAACTGCCAGTGCTGTTTGCGGATGTGACCTATTCCTTCTATCCCGTGTGGTGCGAGAACATGGGCATAAGGTATGAGTGCATCCCCCTTGATGATGCGTTCAACTACAAAGCAGAGGACTATGCCCGCCCCAACGGGGGAGTGGTCATATGCAACCCCAACGCCCCCACCACCATAGGCCGGGATCTTGACTTTATCCGCAGTGTGCTTGATGCCAACCGTGACAGCGTTGTCATCGTGGACGAGGCATATGTGGATTTCGGCGGAGTTTCGTCACTGCCTCTGTTGTCCGAATACGACAATCTGCTTGTGGTGCAGACCTTCTCCAAGTCCCGCTCCATGGCAGGTATGCGCATAGGCTGCGCCTTTGGAAGCAAAGAGCTTATAGCCGCTCTTCGTGCCGCTAAGGACAGCTACAACTCCTACCCCCTTGACAGTGTTGCCATAGCCGCAGGAATAGCCTCTGTCTCTGACGAAAGCTATTTTGCGGACACTGTGGGGAAAATAACCGCTACCCGTGACCGCCTGACAGGGGCGCTGCGTGACATGGGGGCAGAGCTCCCCGACAGCAGCACCAACTTTGTATTTGCACGTTTTCCGGGGCATTCGGCAGTGGACATATACAATGCCCTGAAAACAAAGGGCATATATGTGAGATACTTCAACAAGCCCCGCATTGACGACCGCCTGCGCATCACCATAGGCACAGACGAGGAAACTGATATGCTCATTGAAAATCTGCGGCGCATACTGGGGAATAACTGCTGAGTTGTAAATTTTTTGTAAACGAAACGGTTTTTGAGAAAATTTCTTCCTTTCATTTGTATTCATATCAGAAAGATCATTCCGCTGTTTAGTTCTAATGCAAGGAGAGATGATTATGAAGGCTGTTAGAAAAATACTCGCCCTGTTTATGGCTGTTTCTGCCATGGCAGAGTGGGGGGCGGCTGTGTCCGCACAGGAGAAGGAGCGTTCCCCGGAATGTACCTACACCTACCAGTTCTACAACTATGCCACGGGTATGTACTACGGCTCCTATGAGGATGCCTACTACGATGAGCCCTACGGTGATGTGTCAAATCTGTTCTTTCCTCCCGTGGATGGAGGGTTCACCGCAGGATACTATATATCATCCGACAGGATGAGCTCCCTCTACCCCTGGTACAACAGCTTTACCCACAGGTACTACAAGACCGCAGGGGAGGCATCAAATGCCAACATCAAGGGGGACGTTACCAACAAGTGGGAAAAGTCCGGGGAAAAGGAGACGGAAAAGCCCGTAGCTGCTCCCATTGACTGGCTCTCGCTCACGGGTGATATACATTACGGCAGCACCGACATGGATATCCCCACATCAGACACGGTGAGCGCCGAGTTCAGATGGTGCTGCATGAGACGCTACTACCGCTCCCCGGAGGAGGCATATACTGCGTGCAGACATCCGGATGCCAATGTATATAATGCATACAGGAGCCGCAACATACCATCCTCGAAGAAGCTGACCTCCGCCTACCCCTGGTACAATCCCAATACCCGGAGGTATTACACGAAACACGCCTATGCAGTGCTTGCAGACGGCAGTGCCAATGTTTACAACGCATGGAACCACAGGGGACTGGACTACTCCAAAACCTATGTGAGATATTACCGGAAATACACATGGTGCAATGCCCGCACAGGTTTCTACTACAAGACCGAAGAGGATGCCCTGAAAGCCGATCCCAACGGATATGTTTATGAAGACCCGGAGGAAGTGCTGGATGAAGTAGTATTGGATGAGTAAAAAAAGCCGCCGCAGATGCTCTCTGCGGCGGCTTTGCGTATGGCTATGACTCCTCGGGAGCTACCTTCCGGGATTCTATTTTCAAGCAGTGGAAGCACATGGGGATGACATATACACAGGCGGCTACCCACGCAGCCTGATCCGCAAAGCATATGGCGGTGAAGCCGTACAGGGGCACGAAGATGGTGCTCACCAGTATGCGGGCTATCATTTCAAGCACTCCGGACACTATGGCTCTCATGGAGTAGCCCAGCCCCTGTATGGACATCCTGCATACGTTGAGAAAGCCTATGGCCCAGTAGAAAAGTCCTATGCACCGCAGATAGCGCCCGGCGGCATCGAGTATCTCCACCTGTGCGGAATCCACGAACATCTTCGTCATGGTGCGCCCTGCAAACCACAGGAGTACCCCAAGGAACAGACCGTAGGACACAGTGATGGTAAGCCCCTTTATTATGCCCTGCTTTGCACGGGCAGGCTTGCCCGCACCGATGTTCTGGCTGATGAATACAGATACGCCTGTTGCCACAGCATCAAAGGGGCACATTACAAGCTGCTTTATCTTCATGCCTGCAGTAAAGGCGGAGATGTACACTTCGCCGAGACCGTTGTTGGCGGACTGGAGCACCATGCTGCCTATGGCGGTTATGCTGTACTGCAAGCCCATTGGGATGCCCATGAGGAAGTGCTCCCCTATGTCACGGCCGTTTATCTTCATGTCCGCCTTGCCGGGGAGGATGTCCCGCTGCCTTATCAGGGTGTAGAAGAAGCAGGAGAAGGCGCTTATGCCCTGTGCGGTGACAGTCGCCACGGCAGCCCCCGCACAGCCCATGTCAAGGACTATGATAAACAGCAGATCCATTGCGATGTTGAGAATAGTTGAGACCACAAGGAAGATGAAGGGGGTGCGGCTGTCCCCCACAGCCCTGAGGACAGCGGACATAAGGTTGTAGAATATGGTGAAGGGTATGCCTAAGAAGATGATGAATAGGTAGTCGTAGGCATCGGAGAATATCTTGTCCGGTGTTTTGAGCAGGTGCAGGATGCCTGTGCAGCACAGGGTGGTGATGAGGGTCAGCACCACGGAGAACAGCACCGCAAGGAAGAAGGCGTTGAACATGGAACGGCGCATAAGGTCGTGTCGTCTGGCACCAAAATGGCGGGCAAAGGGAATGCCGAAGCCTGCGCATATCCCTATGCAGAATCCGATGACCAGAAACTGCACGCTGCTTGAGGCACCCACCCCCGCAAGGGCATCTGCGCCCAGATAATGTCCGACTATCATGGCATCCGCCATGTTGTATACCTGCTGCAGAAGGTTTCCCAGCAGCATAGGCGCTGAAAAGCTGAGTATCAGCCGAAGGGGGCTCCCTTCGGTCATATTTTTAGTCATAAAGACACCCCGATCAATTATTGTACGAGCGTTAATTATAACACATCAAAGCGGCTTTGTCAAAGGATTTTTTTCTAATTTTTCCCGCAAATATAACAAAAATCACGGGCTCGTGTCCCGTGATTTTTATCCCAGCCAACACCAGGGCAGCAGCAATGTACAAGAACAGCGGACGATACCAAACCATATCGCATAGATACCCCCCACCGTCAGGTGGGGGCTTCAAACGAATGAAGCAGGCTGCTGCGCCGGCAAGCCGAAGGCTTGGTGGTGCGGCGATAAGCCGCAAGTTCAGACCCTCTGTCAGTGCAAAAGCGCAGCTTTTGCAAAAGAAAGGCAGACAAAGAGAACATAAAGCCGCCTGTTCTCTGTCTGCCTGTCTTGCCTCTTGCTTCTCAGGGTTTAAGTCAGAAAAGAGTACGAAAGTTATCAACTCATTGTCACTGTCTAACCTCTACCCTCTACCCTCTAACCTCTAAAAGGGCATCTCCTCGTCGGGACCGCCCTTGAAGGGGGTGTAGCCGCTCTTTTCACGGACACCCAGTGCAAACTGGACAATGAGCAGGACCACGCTTGCGGCGACGGTTGTGAATGTGATGAGGAGCAGTATGCTCCTTGCAATGTGAAGACCTCTGTTTTTGCTAAGCATTTTGAATCCTCCTTTTGATGTAAAAGATGCTTATTGTTTATCGGGGTTGTCGGGCTGGTCAGGCTTTCTGGGAGGCTTGTCCTCCTTGTGGAAGCGCTGCTTTGCCTCCTTGATGAGGGTCACGTCCTTCTTGTCGAATACTACGGATGCCTCATCGGAGTTTTCGGGCTTTACACGGAGCTTTTCCGTGATGAGGTTTACCTCCTCAACGTAGCCCTTGAACTGGGGTGTCTGTACATATGCCCCTACCTTGGGAGTAGAGCGGTATGCCTGTTCGTAGTAGTTCTGCTCGTATTTGAGACAGCACATAAGGCGGCCGCAGGTGCCTGATATCTTGGTGGGATTGAGGGACAGCCCCTGCTCCTTTGCCATCCGTATGGATACGGGCACAAACTCCGTCAGGAAGGTCTTGCAGCAGAAGGGTCTCCCGCATATGCCAAGACCGCCCAGCATACGGGCTTCGTCCCTGACACCTATCTGCCGCAGCTCTATGCGGGTCCTGAGTATGCCCGCAAGGTCACGCACCAGCTCCCTGAAGTCCACACGGTCATCGGAGGTGAAGTAGAAGAGTATCTTGCTGTTGTCAAAGGTACACTCCACATCCACAAGCTTCATGTCAAGGCCGTGCTCGGCTATCTTCTGCTCGCAGACCTGTGCGGCGTATATCTCACGGCGTCGGTTGGTCTCGTACTGAGCCTTGTCCTTTTCCGTGGCAATGCGAAGTATTGGCTTCAGAGGCTGCACGATGCGGCTTTCCTCCACCATTTCCGGGGCAATGGTCACTTCCCCGCATTCAGTGCCCCTGGCGGTATCTACTATTACAAGATCCCCCAGAACGGGTCTGTATTCTCCGGGAGAGAAGTAGTATACCTTCCCCCCTGTGCGAAAACGCACTCCTATTATTTCGGTCATGTTATTCTCCTGATCATAAGTATGTCAGCTGTAAAGCTGTGCGCACAGTGCCGATGAAAGAGCATCAGCATTGCAGTTGAGCAGACAGCGTGACTGGGCGGCAGAAAGGGCATCATACATTTTCAGAAGCCTCCCCGTGCCGAGCCGTGAGAGCTTTTCCCCCTCAACAGGGGTTACGGTGCGGGTCACGGCTGAATCCCTCACCTCGTATGAAACAGCGCACAGCACACGCCTCAGCCCCTCACGGGTCTTTGCCGCCTTTGAAAGCAGCACGGCGGTGCGGTATTCATCCCCCCTTGCAAGGGAATCCACTATGTCACGGGCAAGGGAGGTCTCGTTTATGAGCTCCTCATCCCCCTGTATGAGCGCCATCGCCCGCCCGATGTTCCCCCCTGTGCTCTTTGCCGCAGACAAAAGCTCATCTGTGCTGTGGTCGGGCAGAAGCTCGGACAGGGCTTTTGCGCACTCATCAGCCGACGGGTTCCCCACAGCCATCAGCATGGAGCGGGAGCGCAGTGTGGGAAGGAAGGTGTTTTCCGACTGCCCCGTGAAGATGAAGTAGGCGCTGTCCGGAGGATCCTCGGTTATTTTCAGTGTGGCGTTCTGTGCAGCATCGGACCAGCCGTCGCAGTCGGCAAAAAGATATACCTTCCTGTCGCAGTCGTTGGGTGCTGTGTAGGAATCCTCCACCACAGCCCGCACATCCTCTATGGAAAAGCTCTTCTTGCTTTTCTCCACGATGATGTAGTCGGGGTGGATGTGCTTTTGCACACGGGAGCATTCCCGGCATGACCCGCAGGGGGCGCTGCCTTTCTTGTCGCTGCACAGAAGCTGCATGGCGATGTAGTCGGCGCAGGTCTTTTTCCCCGCCACCGCATCTCCTGTTATCAGATAGGAATGGACAAACCGTCCTGATGCCGACATCCTTTCCATGGGAAGGGTGACAGCCGGTTTACTGTATAGTTTCATAGTGTACTGCCGTTAGCGGCTGTGTCAAGGTTTTATTACGCTGATATGTGTAAGCCCCATCTGTTCCATGAGAGCGATGTCAGCGCCTGTTATCCGTTCCCCGGGGACGACTGCCGCCACTCCGGGAGGGCACAGGCTCACAGTCTGACCGCTTATGTGCCCCGCAGCCTTTGCAAGGGGAACATATACCGCCGGGGACAAAAGGGCTTCGTGCAGGTTCATTGCCTGTTCATGGGGGGCGATGCCGTCAAAGGGCACATTTACAGGGGAGCGCTCTTCAACTGAAAGCAGGGCATCACAGATATGGCTGATGTCATCATCTTCAAGCCCTGTTATCATCAGCACCAGATGTGATTTGTCGGAATACTCGCACTCGATATGTTTTTCCCGCAGTATGTCCGCAAGCTCGTCCCCTGTGTAACCCGAATCCGGAGCGTATACGGTGAGCTTCCCCGGCTCGTCCCCGCACAGGGTGAATCGCCCGGAGAGCCTTTCCCTGCATCTGCTGGCTGTTTCCGCCATATGGGCGAAATAGCTGCTGTGCCGTGAAAGATAGCCGTTGCACAGGTCAAGGGAGCGGAGTATCTCATAGGAGGGGCTGGAGGAGCCGAAGGTGCTCATAGCATCCTTGATCTCCCGCACAAGGGGAAATCTGCCGCTTATCCCTGCGTGCAGGTATGCGCCGCCTGTCAGCACAGGCAAAGTCTTGTGGGCGCTGTCACAGCAGATGTCAGCTCCGTGATACATGGGGTGCAGGGGTCTGCCCTCATGGTCGTATATGAAGCGCAGATATGCCCCGTGGGCATTGTCAACTGCCAGTATGGCACCGTATCTGCTGCATAGTCCGGCAATGTCATCTGTGGGGGTGATGTTCCCGAGATAGTCCGGGGAGGTTATCCATACAGCCCCCGCCCCCTGTGAAAGAGCGGATTCAATGCGGGAAATATCAGCAATGCCCCCTACATAGGAATTTTTGTATTCCGGATATATCCAGTCGATGTCCATATCCAGCAGGGCGCAGGCATTTATAAGGGAGCGGTGACAGTTGCGCACGGCGGCGATCCTTGACATCCCCCGCCTTTTTAGCAGCATTGCCATAGTCTGTATGCACAGGGTGGAGCCGCCGCAGGAGTAGACCGTGTGGGCGCTGCCGAAAATGCCGGCGGCATTTGCCTCGGACTCACGGATCATGCCCCGTGCCTCAAAGAGGCTGTCTGCCCCCTTGATCTCGGTGATGTCATGGGGATACTGCCCCTTGTGACCCGGCATATGCCCGCGGACAGTGCCGCTTTTGGCATAACGGTCAAGAAAATCAGCAATTGGTGTAGTCATATATTTAAAGTATGTTGTGTGTATCGTTCATTTACTATTCTACCACAGGCGGGGAGATTTGTCAACTGTATGGGAAAAGTTGGCTCCTGCCTGACCCTTGCGGAAAAAGACTGTTGCATTTTCCGCCGGGATAGTGTATAATGAATGAAAGCTAAAGTGAGGTGATATTATGGCAAAATTTCCCGAAAAATACAGAAATGAGCGGCTTGATGCTCTCAGAGAACAGGTGCTGAAGCATATGGATATGGGGCAGATAGGGGGATATGGGGAACTGTTCAGGAGCCTTAGCGACAAGTACGGTGTGCTCCCCCTGTCAAAGCTGTATGAAATGCTTACCGGGCACTATGGCTATGAGCTGTCCCAGGATGCGTTCATCGCCCTGTGTGAGTATTTCCGTCATGAGCAAGGCAACTGGTACTCTATTGCGGCGGAGGATGAGCTCTATGGTGATGATGTGACGGAGTCCGAAACACCTCCCATGGAAAGAATGCTCATTATTGACTTTTATACTGACTATGATGAATATGCTCCCCTTGACGACTATCTTGAGGGCAAGCCCTGGTATGTATACCCCCTGTCGGATGTGAAGGAGTATGAGAGCTCCAAACGGCTTTGCTGCTTTGACGATACGAGATATTACCACAGGGCGAAAAGGTGGCTGGAGATCAATGTTTCCCCGGACAGAGCCGAGGATATCCTTGATGATATCATGATAGGCCTTAATATGGTCGACGGCAGTATTTATCATGCTCTGTCAGACATACAGCGGCTGGGGCGCACATTGTCTTTTGATGAGGCAAAGCAGTTCGTTCCCTATTATATCGACCTTAACAACCATTTCAGGAAATCGCTGAACAGGTGCTGCACTCCCTGCGAAGCGGAAAAGCTGCGTGAGGAATACGGATTTGAGACAGAAACCGGCTTTTTGAACCATATCGAGCTTGATGAAGAAAAGGTCATGAGTATTATGAGCAGCGGGCGCGGGATGAATGATGCCGTTGCCATGCTGAGACAATTGCTCCTGAACGGCGCTCCTGTCACGGCGGGCAAAAAGGTAGGCAGGAATGACCCCTGCCCCTGCGGCAGCGGGAAGAAATACAAGAAGTGCTGCGGAAGATAACATCACCCCGCCCCTTACTGGGGTGGGGTGATTTTCAAATGCGTGCTTTATTCCCTGTTTTTCAGGGCAAGGCCTATGGAGCCTGTTACCAAAAGCCTTGACAGGGTGCTGTTCAGCTTCATCAGCACCATCACTATCATCCGTGGCGCAGGGACGGAGGCGGGGGTGATGTAGGTAAACCCGATGATAAGATCAACGGCAAGCAGGATATAGAACAGCGTCCATGTTTTTCGTGTGACAGTCTCGGGAGAGAGAGCAAGCAGTATCATCAGCACTACCTGTATCACCCCCAGCCCTGCCCCTGCAAGGGAGCCGGGATCCGTGGAATTTGCGGCGATGCCCACCAAGTTGTTTGCTATCCTGCACAGGATGATGACCTTGAAAAACACATCCGCAAAGGGCTTGTTGTGTCTGTTTATAAAGTACACCACCGAGCATATCAGTGATATGGTGCTGACACAGTTGATGGCGATGTAGGAAAAGATCATGGAGTTGTTTATGCTGGGATTGGATTCGATGACCCTTGCCGCAGGGCGGCTCATAAGCAGGAAGGTGCTGCCGATGCTGCTTATGACAAGGATAATGAGCAAAGCAAGATGTATGCGTATTAGAACTGTATTATTTTTCATGTGGCACTCCCTATGGGATAATACCATGATTATAGCACATGGCAGCGGGTTAGTCAAGTTAAACTTGCACTCCATGCGGCGGGGCGTATCTGAGACTGCAAAGCTCACGGACTTTGCCAAGGGCGATGGGCGCTCTCTCCTCAAAGCCCCATGAACCGTGCCCACACCAGCATCAGCGCCACAATTATCATCATAATGCCGGCGGCAAGGTGTGACCTGAGAGCGTTTGCTGCCAGCTCATCAAAGACGGCGGAGGGGTCGTCCGGGTCTATCCATATCCCCACGGTGTCCCCGACGTGCAGGCGGAAAAGCAGGCTGGGCTGTGAGCCGTATATAAGGTTGCTGCTCTCGTAGGTGCGGCCGTTGTATTCGTATCTGTAGGTGGCGTTGTAGGTGACACGGCGGGCATATGCGCTCCTGTCAAGCAAAGTCACGACCCCCTCCACCCGCTGTGTGCATCTTCTTTTAAGCGCCTGTATCTGAAATGCCTTTCTTAAAAAGCAGAAGGACAGCAGCGCAAATGCCGCAGCGCTCACAATTGCGATCACTGCGGTCCTTCTGTCATAGGGCGTGGTGTAGGTGATGGTCTGCACCTCTTCAAACAGGTTTATCATAATATCCCCCCAATAAAGTCATTATATACTATTGTGAAGGGGATTGCAAGAGGGGAGGAAGGTTTTTATCAGAGTATCAGCGATTTTAAATGTGGTTTTAATGAAAAAAGCACCCCTCGTGGGTGAGGGGTGCTGTGGATGTTATTTCGACAGTTGGTTTAGTTATTGATTTATTAGTTTATATATGTCTACGTACTCGTCATATTTTGATGCTACTACTTGATATTTAGACGTAAGTTCTTCTTCTGTAAGACAGTATTCGTTAATGATCCTAAGGTGTTCTTCCGCTTCCCGGAGGAGTTCTTCTTTTTCAGTATCGCTTACGGGAGTGGCGTCGCCATATTCGTAATTAATTTCATCATAGGTCTGTAAAGATATATTTCCACTTTCTTCATCAACTGAATAATACCGGTGTCCCAAATTAGGACCGGTCGTTTTTGATTGGAACTTATCGCTGTTGTCATACCAGATCTGGATTTCGTTATCATATGAATATGAATAGTCTGATAAGTACCACTTCACGTAACCTTTATATTCACCGTCATACCAGTCTTCTACCGTCTCAACATCATCTTTATACTCCCTTCTGTATGTACATGAAGAGTACTCATCGCTATTGTCGTATCTCCAGCATTCGATATAATCAGCGTTGTCATCATCAGTTACTAAAGCATACTCTATAGTGTCATCGCCTTCTTGAAAAACAAGATAGGGCTTTTCGGGGGACGTCTGTTCTGTGGTCGACGTAAGAAATTTTGTCTCCTCTACAGCAGTTGTAACAGAAATTTCCTCATCTGTGATTTCAGAAGAATTGAAAGTGGTTATCGCTATATCTTCAGTGACTGTTGTCTCGGGTTCGGAAGTGACAGTTATTTCGGGAGTAGAGACCGTTTCAGCCTCTTCGGTCGGTGCGGCGCTTTGACCGCAAGCGGTGAAGACTATAGTAGAAACTGCTATGAAAGAAAATAATTTAAAAAAACTTTTTTTCATATAAAAAACCTCTAATGTTTGTGTTAATGGAAGCTGCATTTTAGATTACCACAATACAACCTTCTACATCAAGATTAATAACTAAGGAGTTGCTGTTATTTACTACTAACTACTATAATATCATACATTTTGTAAAAAGTATTGCGTTTTTTTTTTTTTGATAAACATTCCGTGAACGTCTACTAAAAGCCACGCCCATAATATTACCAAACAATAACATGAGAGTAAACGAAGTGAGGGCGGGCATCAAAGGGGAGGGGGATTTTTGAATCCTGGTTGTTGAAGATTCACAAATCGGCGGAAAATCGAAAAAAATGCTTGACTTTTATTTGCGGATGTGGTATTATATCAAAGTCGCCCGTTGAGGGGAGCAAAACAAAGCACTCCGAGCGGTGACGACAGCGTTTTGAGAAAAGCGCATCGGATCTTGAAAATTGAACAATGTAAGACAAGCATCATAGAGATATGATGCACCCTTGAAGTGATTCCTTTGGGCATCGTATTGGATAGATACGGTGGCTCCAAAAGAGAAGGTCAAGGAAAAGACCAAAAAACCTACAAGTCAGTGAGAAACTGTACAGGATTACAACACCAAAAGGTGTTTAATACAAACTTTATTAAGAGTTTGA
>DGXE01000020.1 GCA_002395525.1 Ruminococcus sp. UBA4240 | reverse complement strand
ACCGGAGATAATGATGAGCTGTATTTCCGAGACTATATGAATGAGCATCCCGAATTGGCTAAAGAATATGAAGCATTGAAATTACGGCTCTGGAAACAATATGAACATGACCGAGATGGCTATACAAACGCAAAAACAGAGTTCATCTCTAAATGGACGGCTGAAGCACGAAAGGAATATGGAAACAGATACTAACAACTAAAATAACCGCAAGCTCTCGGAAATGCTCTGTAAGCGCTTCTGAGGGCTTTTTCTTTTCAACGGATAGTTTTCCGCACAGAGCCTGTGTCCCCCCCTGGCAGGAGGTGTGTATTGACGGTATCGCCAACAATTCATACTGTGACCCTGATGTAACCACGGATTTTGAGAATGGCGCAGTCACGGGGCTGAGGGGGGGATTTTTAATCCATTTTTAATATTCCCTCTCTCGACAATTTAATCTTTATATATTATCATATGCTATAGAAAGAAAACAGGCCGGCACAGCCGAGCTTTTGATGTATCCGGAGGGAAATATGGCACAGTTACATGAGATAAAGAGATTGAGCGATATCACAGGCGTATCCTTTGATGCCGCACAGAACGCATATTACACCGCAGACGGCGATTATTACAAGGCTCTCCACATCCTGTCCGAAAAGGGGGAGACAAGGGTAAAGCAGCCCGTCCGCCAGGAGAAGGCACCCTTTTTCGACAGATTTCTTGCCTCCTATCTGGTGGTGGAGACCGGCAGCGACATAAGGATCCCCCTTATCGTTGCCTGCCTCATCGGTCTGGTGACACTGGAATTTATACTCCCCATACTGCTGATAATGTTTGTGTGCGGAGTGGGCTTCCGTCTGGAGGGGGATCTCTTTGAGAAGGAGATAGCACTTCGCATGACCCCGAGGAAAAGTGCTGAAACCTACACCTACACCGGGACTGCGGGCAGCACCTATGGCTCAGCTAAAAAGCGCCGCTCCTTTACCGCAAAGGATGTGGAATACACCGATGCATCCGACCGCACATTCCGCAGCGCCGCCAGCGCTTCCTCCGCAGGTCAGTCAGGTGCTGCCTCATATCAGTCAGGCACTGCCTCATATGACAATATCTACAGCGGTGTCAGCGAGGAGATGCACGATGTGAGCGAGGATAAGGGGTTCTTTGCCTGATGCCCCCACGGTACGGGCACAGCTTTCACACCCGAGGTAATGTATGACTTATAACGAGAAGATACGCATCCTCATGGAGCGATGCGGCATCACCTATGATATGGCGGCACAGCTGCTGAGCAGCTCGGGAGGCGATCTCCTGGATGCTATGGCACTGTTTTCAAAGCAGCAGGCCCCGGGCGGTCAGGGCAGCGCAAAAGCTCTGGAGTCCGGACGGAATGCGGTGGACAAGAAGCCGGGTGATGCAGACAGTGCCGGGGAATTCTTCTCCGCACTCTGGAAGGGCATATGCTATGTGATGAAGTCCCTTGTATACCGCAGCCTTGTGTTCACCAAGGGCAAAAAGAGCGTCAAAATGCCGCTTATCATAGTGGCGCTGCTGTTTCTGGGAGGGAATTTCATCACAGCCATCGCATTTATCTTTGCGATCATTTCAGGCTATGAGCTTGATGTCGAATGATTTCCATTCGTCAGCAGAGAGCCGCCGGGGATCCCCTGCGGCTCCGGATCATTTTTATGACAAACGGGGGGATGAGTTTTGTCAAAGATTCTAATAGTAGAGGATGAAGCCAGCATATCAAGGTTTGTTGACCTTGAGCTTCGTCACGAGGGGTACGAGACCGAGTGCATCGACGACGGCAGGCAGGCTCTTGACCGCATAGAGCAGGGCGGCGTTGACCTGGTGGTGCTTGACATCATGCTGCCGGGGCTCAACGGCCTTGAGGTGCTAAGGCGCATCCGCAAGGAAGGGAACCTTGTGCCTGTCATCATGCTCACGGCAAGGGATTCCGTCATGGACAAGGTATCGGGTCTTGACATGGGTGCCAATGACTACCTTACCAAGCCCTTTGCCATTGAGGAGCTTCTTGCAAGGATAAGAGCCCTCCTTCGTGACATGAACACCGAAAGCACCGCCGGCAGCAGTGACACCCTTGTATATGAGGACATAGTCATCGACACCGCAAAGCACACCGTCACCTGCAACAGCGTTCCCGTGGAGCTTACGGTGAAGGAATTCGATCTCCTCAAAGCCCTTGTGGAGAACCGTTCCGTGGTGCTCACCCGTGAAAACCTCCTTGAAAGTGTCTGGGGCTACGACTACTTCGGCGAGACCAATGTGGTGGATGTATACATCAGATACCTGCGCAGCAAGCTGGAGCAGGTCAGCGACAAGAAATACATCCAGACCGTCAGGGGCGTTGGCTACAAGGTGGGCTGATGAGCAGGACAAAAAAACAAAAGGCCAGAAAGATAGAGGACAGCGGTTCCATAGCAGGCCGCATATCAGCAAATCTGCAGGTAGAGAAGCTGATGATGTGGCTGCTGACCGATATCCTCGTATTTGTGTTTTCTGTGACAGGCTGGTGCGTTGCCATCCGGGGCGGCGTTACCCTTGCAGACCCGGGCAGGATACTTCTTGATATGTCACAGGAGGGAATGTGGAACAAGATAGGCGGTGCTGTGTACGCATTCAGCACAGGCACTGTTCACTGCGGGATCTTTCTGCAGCAGCTGCTTTCGGTCATTGCCGTGCTGGGAATGGTGGAGACGATGCTGTGGGTGTTTTCCTTCATCACCGAGTACTTCAGGGTAAGGAAAATGCTTGTTCCCCTTAGTGCCATGGCTGACCACACGAGCCTCCTTGCAGGGAGCGGGGACTTTGAGGAGATAGAATCCGCCCTGGGCTCCATTGATCCCACATCAGACGGATATATCCGCACAGGCAACAGGGAGCTGCGCCCCCTTGAGGAATCCATAAACCTCATGCTGGACAGGATGCGTGAGACCTATGCGGCACAGACCCGTTTCGTGTCTGATGCCTCCCACGAGCTGCGCACACCTATCGCTGTCATAAAGGGATATGCGGATATGCTGGATCGCTGGGGCAAGGATGACGAAAAGATCCTTGACGAGGGCATAACCGCCATCCGCACGGAATCAGACAACATGAGCCGCCTTATTGAGGAGCTTCTCTTCATAGCCCGCTGTGACAACGGCAGGCAGACCCTTTCAAAGACGGTGTTCTCCCTGTCAGACATGATGAGGGGCATCCACGAGCAGCAGATGATGATAGACGACACCCACAACTACATCTGCGACATACGTGACGAGGTGACCATACTTGCGGATGAACAGCTCATCCTCCAGGCAATGCGCATACTCTGCGACAATGCGAGGAAATACACCCCAAAGGGCAATGACATCACCCTGAGAGCATACATCAACGACAAGGGGGAGCCTGCGGCGGAGGTATCGGACACAGGCATAGGCATCATCGAGGAGGACATACCCTACATATTCGACCGCTTCTACCGCTCCGACCCTGCACGCAACAAGAAAACAGGCGGCTCCGGACTGGGGCTTTCCATTGCAAAGCTCATTGCAGACAGGCACAAGGGGTACTTTGACGTATACTCCGTAAAGGACATTGGCACCAGAATGACACTGTGCCTGCCAGGTGCGCTGGTAAGCAGCTCCCCTGCCGAAAAACGACCAAAGGAGACAGATGATGAGAACTGAAGAAGAAAAGGGCACTATCACCCTTCTTGGCAACACTGCCGTAAAATATCCCGGGGAATACGACCCCTCCCTGCTGGAGACCTTTGTGAACAAGCATCAGGAGAATGACTATTTCGTAAAGTTCAACTGCCCGGAATTCACCTCCCTGTGCCCTATCACGGGTCAGCCGGATTATGCAGCCATAACCATTTCCTACATACCCGACGTAAAAATGGTAGAGTCAAAATCCCTGAAGCTGTATCTGGTCTCCTTCCGCAACCACGGCGACTTTCACGAGGACTGCGTGAACACCATAATGAAGGATCTCATAAAGCTCATGGATCCCAAATACATCGAGGTATGGGGCAAATTCCTCCCCAGAGGGGGCATATCCATCGACCCCTACTGCAACTACGGCCGTCCCGGCACACGCTTTGAGGCTATGGCACAGCGCCGCCTTGAAGAACACGATATGTACCCCGAAAAGGTAGACAACAGATAGATGTATAATGTAATGAATAATGCACAGCTCTGCGTTTGGCTCGTGCGGTCCGAGCGCACAGTACACTTGCAGTGCGTATGCCAGACACAAGTGACCATTATTCATTACACTATGCATTAATGGGTAGTGGTAGTATGTTTACAGAATTGCACGTACATACGGAATACAGCCTTCTGACGGGTGCCTGCCGGATAAGGGAGCTTGTCTCCCGGGCAAAGGCGCTGGGTCAGAGGGCCGTCGCCGTTACAGATATAAACAATATGTTTGCGGCGGCAGCCTTTTACAAGGAATGTGTAAAGCAGGGCATAAAGCCTGTTGTGGGGTGTGAGCTTTCTGTGCGCAGTGCGGGCACCTCCGGCAGTATCGTCCTCTTGTGCAGAACAGATGAGGGCTACGCTAACCTTATCAGGCTGGTGTCGGATTCCTACCGCAGCTGCGACGGGCTTACCCTGCCTGAGGAGCCCTATATCACCTTTGATATGCTGAAAGAGCGCTCACAGGGGCTCATCTGCCTTTCCGGCGGCACTGACGGCGAGCTTGCAAGAGCCTACAACTCATCCGGGGAGAGGGCGGCGCTGGCCGTTCTCGACAGGTACCGCTCACTCTTCGGCACTGACTACTATGTGGAGATAAACGATCACCGCACCCCCGCCGACAACGTTTTCATCCCCATTGCAGCCCTGGCAACAAGGAAGGGCATCCCCCTTGCGGCATCCAACAACGTCTACTACACCCAAAAGGAGGATGCTGCCACACAGCGCATACTTCGTGCCATAGACGAGAACACGGAAACAGCGGACATCAGGAATGCCCTGCCCTGTGATGAATACTACCTCAAATCAGAGGAGCAGATGAGAAGCATATTCGCCGCCTTCCCCCAGGCTGTGGACAATACCGCCCTTATCGCCGACAGCATCACCTTTGAGATGAGCTTCGGGCATTACAAGCTGCCCCACTACGAACAATCCCCCAAGGACAGGGAAGTATACGGCGGCGACAATGTGCGCCTGTTCAGGGATATGTGCAAAAAGGGACTGGAGGAGAAATACCCCGACACCTTCACCTCACTCCTGAAACGCCTTGAATACGAGCTTGACACCGTGATCTCCATGGGCTACACGGACTACTATCTCATAGTATGGGATTTTATCCGCTTTTCACGGGAGAATGACATCCCCGTAGGCCCCGGGAGAGGCTCCGGGGCAGGCTCCCTTGCGGCATACTGCATCGGCATAACGGATGTTGACCCCATTAAATACGGCCTTATCTTCGAGCGCTTTCTGAACCCGGAGCGGGTGTCCATGCCCGACTTTGACATTGACTTCTGCTATGAAAGGCGGGGGGAGGTCATAGACTATGTTACCCGAAAGTACGGCAGTGACCGGGTGGCGCAGATCATCACCTTCACCACCATGCAGGCAAAGGCGGCAGTAAGGGATGTTACCCGCATACTGAAGCTGCCCCTCTCCCTTGGGGGGCAGATAAGCGATGCCATAAGATACCACGAGGGCACCCTGCCTGAAACCGTCCAGAGTGATGAGGAGCTTAATAGGCTCTATGGCAGTGACCCCAATGTACGGCGCATAATAGACACCGCCGCCAGAATAGAGGGGATGCCCAGAAACATCTCCGTCCATGCGGCAGGAGTGGTCATCTGCGATGCACCTGTGTCAAACTACGTACCCACCATAAAAAAGGACGGCCAGCTCATAGCCCAGTACACCATGACGCTTCTTGAAGAAGTGGGGCTGCTGAAGATGGATTTCCTGGGGCTTCGCAACCTCACTGTCATCCACGATGCGGCTCAGTACGTGAGAAAGAAAGTGCCGGACTTTGATGTGCGCCGCCTGCCCGACGGCGACAAAAAGACCTATGATATGCTGTGTGCCGGGGATACCTTCGGTGTGTTCCAGTTTGAAAGTGCGGGAATGACCTCCCTTCTCACAAAGCTGAAGCCCCGCTGCATAGAGGATCTTACGGCGGCGCTCTCCCTGTACCGCCCCGGTCCCATGGACAGCATACCACGGTATCTGCATAACAGGGAGCACCCCGAAGGCATAACCTACCTTCATCCCAGGCTGGAAAGGATACTGTCCGTCACCTACGGCTGTATAGTGTATCAGGAGCAGGTCATGGAGATATGCAGGGAGCTGGCTGGCTATTCCTACGGCAGGGCAGACCTGGTGCGCCGTGCCATGTCAAAGAAAAAGCCCGAGGTGATGGAAAAGGAGCGCCCCGCATTCATTGCGGGCTGCAACGCAAACGGAGTGGACAGCAAAACGGCGGAAACACTGTTTGACGAGCTGGTGAAGTTTGCCTCCTATGCCTTCAACAAATCCCATGCCTGTGCCTATTCTGTCATCGCCTACACCACTGCCTACCTTAAAGCCCACTATTTCAAGGAATATATGGCTGCCCTCATGTCCGCCTTTGCGGGGCTTGGTGGGAAGATCACCGACTATGCGGACAGGTGCAAAAGCCGTGGAGTGGCTATGCTGTGCCCGGATGTGAACGAGAATCACTACGGATTTCTGCCGGTGGCAAAGGGCATTCGCTTTTCCCTTATGTCTGTCAAGAATGTAGGGGGATCTGTGATAAGCGCCATCATAAGCGAGCGTGAGCAGGGCGGCAGGTACAAAAGCCTTGAAGACTTCATCTCACGGACAGCGGGCAAAATTAACATCAGGAGCATTGAGAGCCTTATAAAATGCGGTGCTCTGGACGGCCTCGGCGAGACACGCCGCACCTGCATAGAGAATTATCAGAAGCTGTATGAGCTGTACTCCGTCCCCACCGGTGCCATCGAGGGGCAGCTGGATCTTTTCGGGGACAGCACAGCAACGGAGAGCATCGACATCCACAGATCCCCTGAATACGACCCCGCAAAGCTGCAGGCAATGGAGCAGGATATTACAGGGATAGCCCTTTCCGTGGAGCCCTCGGCAGACATGACCCTGATGTCACGCATATGCGGCATACCACTGCTGGCACAGGCAGGGGGCACCTCCTCCGTCCATACCTTCCTTGCATCCCTTTCTGAGAAGAAGGAGATAACCACCAAAAACGGAGAAGCAATGGCATTTGTCACCCTTACGGACGGGTCTGTCCAGACGGAAGCCATACTGTTCCCCAAGGCATACGCCCAGTTTGCACATGAGCTTAAAAAGGGCGAGCTTTGTGTATTCACAGGTGAGATGACCAGAAGCACACGGGACAAGCTGTCGATCACACGCATTGTCCCCTTTGACAGCCATTGTGCCCAAGGCAAACTGTATATTCGCATTGCAGGCTCTGACAGGGATATTTCACGGAAGTGCGTCGAGATACTGAAACAATACCCCGGCAGAAACGAGGTGTTCTTCGTTCTCTCCGACCTTTCCAAGGTGGTAAGGTCAAACGCCGTGAACGGGTGCAGTCCCGGCGCAAAACTCTTCACCGAGCTTTCCGACCTTTGCGGTGAGGACAATATCAGGCTGGTGCGGTAAACACAGACAGAAAAAGGGGGCTTTTGCCCCCTCTCTTTTTAATGTTGACAGTCCCATTTCACACGTCATACATTATGGGATCTCCGTGTCCGAAGAAGATACGCCGTCTGCCAAGGGACTGTATCTTTTTATATGTCCTCTCCATGGCGCTGCGGTCGGAGTAGAGATGACCCATTGCAGGAAGCACCCAGTTGTCCAGTGCATCCCCCACTATAAGCCCCTTTCCGCACACATCCACTCCCACAGAGCCCGCAGTATGTCCGGGGAGCTCTATAATGTCCGCATCTATACCGTATTCAATAACGCTGTCCCCTTCCTTGACAAATACAACTTTGTCAGGACGCTGCACCTTGGTCCGGGACAGTTCCTTGACAGACATACTCAGCACCACCTTCCCCACTATGCCATAGCTTTTCAGGGGCTGAGCGGAGTAGTCATCAAAGAGTGCATCATCCGCCCTGTGATAGGCAACGGGGACACCAAACCTCTCCGACAGCACCGCCGCATTCTGTGCGTGATCAAAGTGTGGATGTGTCAGCAGTATCAGTTTTAGTTCATACTTCTCACATTCGGATGAAACTGTATCAAGATATGCCGATGTGCCTGTATCCACAAGCACGGCATTACTGCCGGAGATGATGAGATAGCAGTTCTCCGTACCGCACTTAATCCTGTGTACCCTTGTCATGATTGCCTCCTGTTTGACCTGCTGTTTTGCCCCGCCCATTTTTCACTGTCCTGCGCTTCTTTCCTTCGTTCAGATATCTGTCCCTAAGACCGAACCACATGATGAAACGGTACTTTTTGTTCTTACTTATGTAGGACAATGCCATGCGCCTGTAAGCCTTTGCGGCACGCTTCACCTCATCAACGGTGACCCCTGTGTCAAATGCCGCCCTCATGGCTGTATCAGTCACAACAAGGGCATCCTCCCTGTCAAAATGCTCTGCGATAACATCCACGGTTTTGTCGTCTGTCTCCCTGATGTCCGCACCCATACGGGCGCACAGCACAGCAAGCATTGAATATATCTTCCTTGCGGCTGTATCCGGGGCATTTCTGACAAGCGCCTCACGCTTTCTGAATATAACTGTCCTTATGATAACATACACAAGGCATACTGTACCTATGGCAGCTATGACACAGAGCACTTTGAGGATCGCTTTCAGTATCTTCCTTATGTCAGATGAATGTCTTTCAAAGAAGCCCGGCTCCTCTGTACGGGGAGCATCCCCGGAGGCTGTGGTGTAGGAGGTCTCCCCCCTGTCGGGCGCATCCCCCTCACCGGGCACCTCATCCGGAGGAACGGTGCCCCCTGTGCCCTGACCCTCACTGCCGCCCTCATCTTCGGGAGGCTGTGTAACAGGGGCTGTGGTCACGGGTGTCTCCCCGTCCTCCTCCTCATGACCTTCGGCAAGGGTGGTGCCCTGAGTGTCGGGAGCCTCCTCCTCTGCGGAGGTCTCGGGGGCGGCTGTTACAGTTTCCTCCTGTACTTCGGAGGTCTGCATATCCTCTGAGTATGATGTGTCCTGTGTGGTGACGGCGGTTATCTCCGAGGTCACCAGTTTTTCCTCTTCATCGTATTCAAAGGCGATGTTGCCGTAGCCCGGTGTGGATTCAAATATCATCCAGCCGTAGCCGTCGATATACACCTCCGCCCAGGCATGGGCACGGCTGTCGGGCACGGAAAGGGTGACATAGCCGTTTACCGCACTTACGGAGCGGATGTCGCTGTTTGCGGCAAGATAGCCCTCGCAGTAGCGGGCAGGCACTCCCCTGCTGCGGAAAAGCAGCACTGCCGCCGTTGCAAAGTGGGTACAGGAGCCCTTTTTGTTCTCTGTCAGGAACCACTGGGCAAAATCCGCCCCGAAGGGCATACGCCCTGATTCAAGGGAGTATTCGTTGTCCTCCCCCAGCTTTGTACGTATGTACACCATCTCATCGTAGATGTCCTCGCCGCTGTAATCGGCAAAGAACTCATCCGCTATTTCCCTGAAGCTGTCGGACACATCAAGGCATTCGGTGTAGGCCTGTGTGCGAAGCACCTGCTCATCTGCCGCCATATCTTCATCCACATCTATGGGGGAATTGCGGATCACCGTCTTCATATAGTTGCCCCGAGGCTGATACAGCCAGTACTTGCGCCTGATGCCGTCTGATTCCGTAAGCCCTGCCGCATGGTAGGGCAGATATTTCTCACGGGAGCGGCTGTCCATATTGCGCACTACTGCATACTCCGCCTCAAGGTCGGCAAAGCCCGGATAGTATTTCAGCATACGTGCCGCAAAAAAGTCCGCTGATGTGAGCTTTGTGGCGATCTGCGCCTCGGACATCCTGTCCTCCCAGCGGGTGCCTGTGTAGTGGTTTGCGGTGTAGCCCTTGAGATACACGTCGGTGGAATCCGCAGGCACGGTTATTTCAAGGACTGTGTGGCCGTCAAAGCTTATCTCCGCATTCCCCCCCAGCTTGCCGTCATGGGTAAGGGAAGAGCCTTTTGATGAGAACAGGGCATCCCGCAGATCCTCCCTGAATCCGTCCCAGGTGAAGTCCTGCATATAGTTGTTGAACCTGTCCCGAAGCTCGTCAGCCTTTTCGCTTCTGCCCACGGTGGCATAGTACAGCCCGCCCCCGGAAAGGCACAGGAGCATTGCAAGGGCTGCTGCCACTGCCCCCTGTGAGGATGCCCGCCTGAAATTAGCGGATTCAAGGGCTTTGTCATCCATGTGTCTTTCGGCTACCTCAAGGCAAAGGGTACCCGCCCAGCACATTACCATTGCCCCGAAGGGTATCACATCAGGGCGCAGGCCGAAATACAGGTATGTCTCGCTGATAAGGAGTGTAGGCACGAACACGAAGAGAAATATGGGGTACCTAATAACACCGTAGCAGATGATAAAGGACATCAGCACCGCCGTAAAGCAGAGTGCCTCGTTTATATGCGCCGATGATGCGGCAGGCTCCGCATAGGTAAGATATTCGTTATACTTTGCCGCAAGGCCTGTAAACCCCGTCATCACCTTTTCAATGCGCACAACGGCGTACAGCAGGACACCCCCTATGATAAAGCCGCTGACTAAGTTGAATACCCGCCCCTTAAAGCAGCACACAAAGGAAAACAGTACAAAGGACACCGTACAGCACAGAGCAAGGGCAGGCACATCTGCAAGGAACACAGGCGCTGTCGCACTCTGAAAGGAAAACACAGTGCCGAGGAGCCCCAGCAATGCCACAAGAACACGCATGAGAAAGCCTTCCGACGCTCTGCTTCCATTGGACACAAAGCGTATTCCGAGCTGTGTATCATCCATTGCCTGCTCCTCCCTTCTGTTAAATGTAATGCAGAATGAATACTATAATGCTAATGTTCTCTGCGGCAGCCCCAGTCCCGGTGTACAGTTATCAGACAGCTGACGGGCGGCTTGATTTTCTCTGTTGCTGCAAAAGCAACCCTTTGGCAGAAAATCAAGCAAAGAGGATATAGCACGCAGTTCCCTGTCACTGCCAGCTATTCACTATCAGCTATCAGCTGTGCAAACGCAGCATCCAAAGGAACATAGCTATTCATTGCTCATCAGTATATTTACAAAGCCCCGCTCTTCTCTTACGGGGATGTATTCCGATGTGACAAGGGCGCAGGCGGCGGTGATGTAGCTGTCGGAGCTGTCCACCCTTATAGCGCCGTTCACAGCGCCCTGTGCCCCCTCATCCACTGCCACATAGCTTTGCGCCTTCATTTCATTCAGGTAATAGGCACAACTCATGACCTTCTCAAAGCAGATGTCCCTCCCGGAGGGGGTGTCCGCCGTGCTCAGATCCGCAAAGAGCAGGAACCTGTCATCCTCCGGCAGACCCATGACCTTGACAATATCCTTGTCAAAGCGGGCGGAGAGCTTGTGGTGAACAAGAGCCAGCCTGTCCCCGGGCACGTATTCCTTGAAGTCTATCACATCTCCGGGGCCTGTGGTGGGGACATATCCACCGTCATCGCTTTCCGAGACGCTCCCTGCACCGCTTGCGATCTCCCGTGCCAGCTCCTCGTATTTGTCCGATACGGCGGGTATGACACACACAGAGCCTATCATGCCGTGGTTTTTGAAGAGCCTGACAGAAAAAAAGCCCAGCAGATCGCATATCCTGATACATTCAAGATACACATCCGCCTCGCCGCAGTGCTGCACAGGCAGCTCCACCATAACATCCCGCTTTTCAAGGGCGCCCACAACCGTTCTGAGCTTCAGCTTTTCAGCAGTGCCTCCGGGGGCATACTCCGCCCTCAGATCTATCCTTACGGAGATAAGGGGGAATACGGAGTTGTTTATTATCCGCAGAGGTATCTCCGTCTTATTGCCCCTGTATACCACTGCGGCGGCAGATCTGCTGTCAAGGCGCAGGAAAAGGGCAGACACGAGAAGCTCTATGCCCATCATAACAGGCAGCATGATAAGAGCCACCAGCAGTATGAGGGACACAGGCCCCTGATACAGCGGATAGAATACTATGGCGGTTATGAGGGCGATCATATACAGTATCTTTGACATGATCATACCTTCGGTGAAGGTGTGGCAAGGACGATGTCGTTCACAATTGCCTTGACCTGCTCCTCTGAGGGCATACGCCCCTTTACCCTTGCGGCTATGACCCTGTGGGCGCATACATCGGTGTAGACAAAGCGCACATCATCGGGGATAACATAGTCACGCCCCCTGAACATTGCGGTACACCTTGCCATTGATGCGCTTGCAATGGAGCCTCTGGGGCTGACCCCCAGCTCTAACCGCTTATCGCTCCTTGTAGCAGCAGATATGCGGGCTATGTAGTCATACACCTCGTCGGAAACGTGTATCTTGTAGCTGAGCTTTCTTATTTTAAGTATATCCTGAGCAGTCATGACCCTTTCCACCTTGCGGGGGTTCAGCTTGTCGGCCTTGGCTTTGAGGATGTTCACCTCATCGCTCACCTTGGGATAGCCTATGGAAAGACGTATCATAAAGCGGTCAAGCTGAGATTCGGGCAGCAGCTGGGTGCCTGCGGAGCCGGAGGGGTTCTGTGTGGCAAGGACGATAAAGGGCTGGGGCAGCTGCCTTGTTACCCCGTCCACGGTGACAGTCTCCTCCTCCATGGCTTCAAGGAGGGCGGACTGGGTCTTGCTGGAGGTACGGTTTATCTCATCTGCCAGGAACAGGTTGCAGAACACTGCACCCTTCTTGAACTCAAACGCCCCTGTCTGCCTGTCGGGGATGTTGAACCCGGTCACATCGGCGGGCATAACGTCCGAGGTGAACTGCATACGGTTGTATTCAAGCCCCAGGGCATCGGAGAAGGCTGTGGCTATGGTAGTCTTTCCCACACCGGGTATATCCTCCAGCAGAACGTGCCCCCCGGAGCATATGGTCATAAGTATCTTTATGATAATGTCATCCTTGCCGATGACGGAACGCTTTATCTCATCAGTAGCCCTTTTCAGAAGCGCTATTGCCTGTGTATCCATTCTTTCCTCCGGTCTGTCTGCGGGGCGGCTGCTCTGCAAGCCCCTCTATGTTGAAAATCGGCGGCAACACCTCTGACAAGGTTTGCCGCCGCCATTAGCTTATCAGCATCAACTAAGGGTAAGTATTGCCATATCGCCGTTGTTGCAGGTGCCCTGCTTTTCATTGGCGCTGAGTATCTTCCTCACAACGCTCCCCTTGACCGTGCGAAGCCCTGCATCAAGGTTCATCATGGCAAAGATGAAATCCGTGTCCGGTGTCCTTGACTTGTACAGATAGCAGGTCATTGCGGTCTTTACGGTATTGTAGAGGATATTGAAGAAGGTGTAGTTCTTCCACAGGTCAAGCTTGAAATCCGCAAAGGGCATACAGTAGGTCCAGACGTAGTTCACCATTACCTGCTCGAGGTAGTGTGTCCTGTCTGCCTGCCCCTCCTCGGCAGCCTTACCGGGGACATACTCGTAGTTGTCCTTGAAATACTGCTTCATTGCGGGGTGGAGCTCTTCATCATACATAAAGCCCTTTGCATCAGCGGGCTGACCGGCCTTTTTAAGACAGGTGGTCACAAACTTTTTGTGATCCTCGTCATGCCCCTCGGGAACAGGGAGCACGGTGATTATTGAAAGCCCGTCATAGAAGGGGTACACGGGATTGAGCTTTTCCTTGACGCCCTCAAACATCTTGAGTATGCCGTCATGGCGGGGAGACTGCATCACGCTCGATACGAACTTCTCCACTATGTGTACATCCTTCTCCTGCCCTGAGGCTATCTTGTCGATCATAGTCTGAACAGTCTTGTAGCAGTAGTTGAGGATGAGCATCCTGTCATCCATGGTGTAGTTTCTGTTCTGGAGGACATTCATTGTCAGATATTTGAGATTCCAGTAATATCTGAGGATAGGATCGTCCTTTATGAGCTTTGCACCCTTCTCCTCGTATTCCTTTGATACATCGTCAGGCAGGTTTGCCATTCTGTACTGCATAACGCCCTTGGTCTCCATGAGCTTCTCAAGGACTCTCTCCTGACAGAGAGGGAACACATATTCAATGGATGCGGGTGTGGTGAGAACGTTATATGTGATGTTGTCCACGTTCTGTGGGTTTTCCTTATCTGTAAGCTCTGTAAAGAACTGCGGGGAAATTACAGGAAATGACATTGATTTCTCCTCCATCTGTGCGATGCGGCGCTGTCCTTCGGCTGCTGCCCGCACTTTCTAACATACAAAAAACATTATAACACATAGTTTTTCAAAAATCAATATTATTTAAAATATAAAGTCAATTGTCACAAAAATATCTGAATAGTTTTGTGACAATTGACGATAATCATTCTGCTGCCTTCCCTGCAAGGAGAGGGGAATATGTATTTCGGAAGCTCTCGAAGGTGCCGTTGTCAATGGCTTCACGGATGCGGGTCATAAGGGTGTTGTAGAAATACAGGTTGTGAGTGACCGCAAGCCTGCCCCCAAGCTGCTCATCAGCCTTGAACAGGTGCCTTATATACGCACGGGAGAAATTTCTGCAGGTGGGGCAGTCGCACTGCACGTCAAGGGGACGGGGATCCGTCTCATAGCATTTGTTGGTGGCGTGCATTATGCCGCTCCATGTGAATATGGTGGCGTGCCTTGCATTCCGTGAGGGCATAACGCAGTCGAACAGGTCTATCCCCCTGTATACGGCCTCTATGATGTTTGAGGGTGTGCCCACGCCCATAAGGTAGCGTATCTTCCTTTCGGGCATGACAGGGACCACACAGTCAAGAATGCGGTACATCTCCTCCGTAGGCTCCCCCACTGCAAGGCCCCCCACTGCATAGCCGTCAAGATCCAGCTTTGCTATCTCCTCCATGTGGGCAATGCGCAGATCCTCGTAGGTGCAGCCCTGGTTTATGCCGAAAAGGAGCTGATGCTTGTTTATAGTGTCATGCAGGGCGTTGAGCCGCTCCATTTCCTCCTTGCAGCGGTACAGCCAGCGAGTGGTGCGTTCGCAGGAGCGGCGGGAATACTCGTGCTCCGCCGGGTTCTCCACACATTCATCGAATGCCATGGCAATGGTGGAGCCTAAGTTTGACTGTATCTGCATGGACTCCTCGGGCCCCATGAATATCCTGCGGCCGTCTATGTGAGAGGCGAAGTACACCCCCTCCTCCTTTATCTTCCTCAGCTTTGCCAGGGAGAATACCTGAAATCCGCCGCTGTCGGTGAGTATGGGCTTATCCCAGTTCATGAACCTGTGCAGGCCTCCCATTTCCTTGACCACCCTGTCTCCGGGGCGCAGATGCAGATGATAGGTGTTGCACAGCTCCACCTGTGTCCCGAGGGACTGTAAGTCCACCGAGGACACTCCTCCCTTTATGGCGGCGGCTGTCCCCACATTCATGAAGCAGGGGGTCTCAAAGCAGCCGTGAACCGTGTCGAAATGCCCCCTGCGGGCTTTCCCGTCCTGTTTTATAAGAGTAAACATATCTTTTCCTCATTGTGTGTTGTTTGCAGTGAGCTGTAACCAACGCAGACAGTGATAAGTCAAAGCGGACATTCTGGCTGTACTACGACCTATTTGTCAAATACTTTTTCCGGAGGATGGAATAACCGGCAACTCTCCTTCTTCATAGCCAGTAAGGCTTCCACTCACAGCATCCGTAGCCTCAAACTCCACTATCTCCGTTTCGGGAGCGGTGTATTTCTTCCTTTCCATGTGATCACCTTGCAGTGCTGCTGTCATCTCAGCCCCAGCCTGCGGAGCACTCTGCCCCCAAGGCGGCGCAGCTTCATATATATCTTCCGCACCGGGAATATGGCGCAGTGTATGCGGGAATATGCCCTGTACCAAAGCTCATCCGTGGAGTGCTCCCTGCCGCCTCTGATAAAGCCTGTCATCACCGCTAATATATCGCCGTCGGTGATGCCGTATTCGTTGGCAAGGCAGTTGTCTCCCCTGATGACGTAATCATTCGGGCGCACCTCCACTATCCTGTGGAGTATATACCTGCCGTTTCGCCTGTAAAGCACCACATCATACTTTTGGCAACGTTCGCTGCCCTTGCGCCGTGCTATGAACACATCCTTCTTCTGCCTCAGCAGGGGCATCATGCTCACACCTCTGAAACGCCCGGTGAAGTGCTCGTTATCCTCAAAGTATTCCTCGTAGCCCATCTTCACAGCCTTTTTCACAGGCTCCTTTTTTTCAACTATTGCGCCCACGCTGCGAAGGCTCTCCACTACGTCCTTTACAGCCTGCCTTGCGGTGTCCTCATCCACGTCATAGGTCTCAAGCATTTTTGAAACGATGCCGTCCTCGGTTATCTCCTCTTTAAGGCAGCTTGTGATGAAGAATGCCGTATCATTCTGCTTTATCATGCCGTTGAAGCTGCTGTTCCCCGTGGACACCACATAGTTTTCACCCCCTGCGGAGTGGGTGATAAAATCCTTTGAAAGTCTCATAGCTCCTCACTTTCTCACTTACTCATAGCTTCATAGGCTGTCTTAGCAGCCAGTATGTCCATGTTGCAGTAAAGGCTGAACAGCCCTATACTCCCCAGCATCCCGTCCAGCAGCCCCATGGACTTTGAAAGGGCAATGCCGCTTGAGGGACGGTACATCTGCTGCATACACACGGGATAAGCCTGCTGAACGGATATGGGGGATATGCTGTTCTCCTCCCCCCTGTGGAGCACTGCCAGCGCCTTTACAGGGCAGCATATGTTCTCCCCAAGCCTGTGCTTGCCGTTCCAGGGGGTGCCGTAGGCATAAACCACACCATCTTTTACTGAAAGCAGGGGCTTGTCATCGTTCACCATGACAGCCCTGTCCCCCAGCAGCTCTCTCCACAGCTTTGTGTGGGTGGATTTGCCTGTGCCGGACTTTGCGGTGAATATATAGGCATTTCCGTCAACGGCTATCACCGAGCCGTGGAAAAGCACCGTATCAAAGGCGGGCATGGCCTCGGCTATCTGCCTGTACACCGCAAGGGTCTCAAGGTATCCGTCAGAAAACAGCTGTACCTTCCTGCCCTCTGCTGCATCGTTCTTTGCGGAGCGTTCCCTTTCCGCCGCGATATGGCGCTCATCCGTGTTTACTGTGATGTCGGGGGTGCCGTCTGCCTCATATCCCCTGCACATGGTATGCACATCCTCATACACAGAGGTGATGCGGACGACCCTGTCTGCAAACCTGTATGTGCCTGTCATGACCTCACCTTTTCCGAAAGCGCTGCGCCCAAAGCCCCTGCATATGCGCCCATGGGAGGCACCATAAATTCAATGCCGTGGAGCCCTCCCACATTGTGTATGAAATCAAAGCCCTCGGGCATATCAGCAACAGAGCCTACAAACACCGCCTGCCGCAGTCCCTCTCCCTTGCACACGAATGCCGCCATAACAGCTGCTGTCTCGCACACAAGGTTCATAAGTCCCGATGCAATATCCTCTCTTGCGGCGTTTTTCAGCTTCTTGCCGAAGTTTGCGGCGGTCAGATCCGAGGCAAGCCCGGTACTGTCCCCAACGGATATATCCCCTATGGTGAGATCCACCCCTGTGCGGTCACCCTCAGAGATAAGCGCCTTTATCTCCTTGATGTCATCCGTGCCAAGAAGCAGTGCGGAAAGGCCGCAGAGAGTACCTCCGCCTACGCCGCTGCCGCCGATGTGGGTATACACGCCCTTTTCCGCCCGCACAAAGGCGGTGCCTGTGCCCATGCTGACCACAAGGGTGTCGTCCGTCCCTGCCAGAGCACACCCTCCCCTGCCGAAGCACTCAAACTCCGAGCAGAAGCGTGTCCTCATGCCACACACGGTCTCAGGCAGTATCCCCGCTCCCACACCAGTGAGATACAGGGTTTCAGGGGTACTCCCCCCGCAGCCTACCGCCATAAGCCCTTCAAGCTCCCGCTCAAAGTGTGACACATCCCTGTCCGTGTCGTACTTCCGTGCAGCGGCGATATTCCCCTTTTCATCAAGGCACACAAGCTTTACAGCCGAGCCACCCAGATCCGCTCCAAGATACATAGTTGCTCCTTATTCATTCGGGCAGGCGCTTCCTGTTCTCCACCGGTATGCACCTGTGCGCCCGTGTGACAGGTGCTGCCCAGCGCACAGCGTTGATGATGACACGCTGCACTGTCTCATTGTGGTATGTGGGGTATTCCTCATGTCCGGGCTGGAAATAGAAGATCCGCCCCCCTCTTGTGAAGGTGACACCGCTGCGGAACACCTCTCCCCCGGCAAACCAGCCCATGAACACCACCTCATCCGGGTTTGGTATGTCAAAGGGCTCGGAGTACATCTCCTCATGGGGGAGCTCGAAGTGCTCCGGTATCCCCTGTGCGATGGGGTGCATGGGAGATACTGTCCAGATGCGCTCCTTGTCGTCATTGCGCCAGCCTAAGTTGCAGGTGGTGCCGCACAGCTTTTTCATCACCTTGCTGTGATGTGCTGAATGGAGAGGGATAAAGCCCATGCCTCCGTTGATGTGGCGCACCACCCTGTCCACGGTCTCATTCGACACCTTGTCGTGTGCCATGTGCCCCCACCAGATGAGCACATCCGTTTCTGAGAGCACCTCATCTGAAAGGGCATCGTCCTCGTCCTCCAGAGTGACAGTTTTCACGTTCATATCATCGCAGCGCCCCAGAAACTCCGCAATGCAGCCGTGTATACCCCGGGGGTATATGCGCCCTACCCCCTCGTACATTCTTTCGTGGAGGTATTCATTCCACACAAGTACGTTTATCATAGATTGCCAAGCTCTTCAAGCAGGAGGCTTGCCGCAGATGCCGCCTTTCTCTTGTCTGCCCTGCCGCTGCCTGCGGTATCAAGCTCCATAAGGCAGTCCTCGATGACACAGGCAAGGTCATCCTCACACTCGTCCGATTCTGCGATGCGGCTCAGCTCGTCGTAGAGCTTATCCCCGCCTATGCTGCCGTTTACTGCCTTCTTGCACAGCTCCTCTACTGTTTTCCTCATTACACACCAAGACCTTTCACATATTCTGCTGACTTTTTCATATACTCAAACTGACGGGGCGCACCGAAATGCTCTATGGAGTAATCTCCCATATACCCGAAATCAGTCAGTGCCGAAACGATGTCGCCTATCCTTATGACCCCGTCCCCTACGGCGCAGGGGTACATGGGTCTGCCGCTGAGGGCTGCCTTTTCCTCGCCGTCTGTCCTGTCAAGGCTCCTGTCCTTGAGGTGGACGTGCTTTGTGTAACCTGCAAGCTGCATGAGGGCATCAGTCTCATCCTCGTCGGAATAGAAGAAATTGCCTGTATCAAAGCAGCACCCAAGCCCCTGCACATTGTCAAGGAAGTACCCCAGACCCCTGATGGTGGAATAGGGTGCTTTGCTGTCGTCATAGTCCTCCAGCACGGGAGTGAGCCCCACTGAAAGAGCCGCTTTGCATATCACGGACATACGTGTGAGCATGAGGTTCTGTGTCCGCTCCCGGTCGTCCCCGTCCTCTATGAAGCCCGGGAGGGGCATGATGCACTTAGCCCCTGTCTTTAAGGCTGTGTCAATGTGGTGCTCATACTGCCGCTTTATCTCATCCGCATCCCCGTGCCCCAGGTCGTACATATGATAGACGGAACGCACCTGCATCCCGCTTTCCCTTATTTCATCACACACCTGCTCATCAAGGCGCCACAGATCACATTCAAGCCCCCTGATACCGAAGGAGAGAGCCCTTTCAAGCCCTGCGCCGAAAGAGATCCCTTCCTGTCCGCAGCCCTCAAATATATGTTCCAGAAAAATATTGAGCATATTATCACCTCATGATCGTTACAGCAAACGACAAAGCCTTCTGACACCTGCTATCCGCCGGTCCGCACGCAGCAGACCTCAGCTTGCGAATGTGCAAGGACTTCAAATCATTTTATAGCTTTAACTCATACAGGGCATCTGCAACGGCTGCCATACCCTCCATGTCAAGCTGCTCCGGGCGCACACCGGCGGGCAGCCCTGCGGCAGCTATGGCGCTGTTCACTGTGCTCTTGTCAAGAGAAAGGGCTGATGAAAGGGAATTTGCAAGGGTCTTGCGCCGCTGTGAGAACGCCCCTCTCACCACTGAGAAGAAGAATTTCTCATCCCGCACCTTCACCGGCGGCTCCCTGAGTATGTCAAGGCGGATCACACAGGAATCCACATCCGGGGCGGGCATAAAGCTCCCCCGTGATACGTTGAAAAGGAGCCTCGGCTCCGAATAATACCGCACCGCAAAGCTGACGGCGCCGCTCTCCCTTGTGGCAAGGGGCGCACAGATACGCACACCTGCCTCCTTCTGCACCATGACGGTGACGCTCCTTACAGGGAGCCTTTCCTCTAAAAGATACATGATTATGGGGGTGGTTATATAGTAGGGCAGATTGGCGCATACAGCCACGTCCATGCCCTCAAACTCCTCACCGATGAGCGCTTTGAGGTCAGTCTTCATCACGTCCGCATTTATGACCTTAACATTGTCATACTCCGCCAGTGTTTCCCCCAGAATGGGGATGAGCCTGTCGTCAAGCTCTATTGCCACTACCTTTTTTGCTGTCCTGCAAAGCTCATTGGTGAGCACACCGAAGCCGGGGCCTATCTCAATGACCCCTGTGTTCTCATCCGCCCCGCCCATGGACGCTATCTTCGGGCACACGGCGGGATTTGTGATAAAGTTCTGCCCCAGTGCCTTGGAGAATGAAAAGCCGTACCGCTCCATTATCCCCTTTATGACCGATATATCCGTAAGTCTTTCCATTACATCTGGTGCCTCACAACAGCATATTCATCATCTGCACGGTAGAAGGGGCAGCTCCTGTTATCCCCCTGCAGGAAGCGGTACATCTCGTCCTCGTCAAGGTCCACAAGGCAGTAGTATCCCTCGTCCTCATCGTCATATACATAGTTTACGCAGGTATCACATACAGACATGGATACACCTCCTTAACGATCCTCACACACAGCAGCCTGTGATCTCATTTCGCAATTTTTGATTTTTCTTAAATTTGCGAAGCAGACAGCCATCTTGCTATATCAATTATCCTTATGCCCTCGATATCGTACTCATCATGTCGGGTATTTGCAATCACAAGCTTCGGATATGCATCCCTTATGGCTTTAAGGGGGGAAAGCTCCCGCTCCAGTGTTTTCGGATCAGAAATGGAATCAGAGACCTGGATATACACCTTCTCATTCTGCTTCATGGCTACAAAATCCACTTCCTTCTGATACAGCTTGCCTACGTAGATCTCATAGCCCCGTCTTAACAGTTCAAGGGCAACTATATTTTCGTATGCCCTGCCATAGTCCATATTGCGCATTCCCAGCATGGCATATCTGAATCCCAGATCTGAAAGATAATACTTGTCTGATGTCTCTAAATACTTTTTGCCACGAATATCGTAACGCTTTACCTTGTAGAACATAAAGGCACTGCACAGATACTTCATGTAGTTGCCTACGGTGATGTGATTGGTATCAGCCCTGCCCTGATTGAAGGCATCGCTGATCCTTGCGGCAGATGTGAGATTGGAAACGTTATCCATCATGTAATCCGCCAGAGAATCCAGAAGTGCCGCTTCCTTTATCCCGTATTTATCCACAAGATCCCGTTTGATGACCGTGTTGTAGACATCCCTGATGTATGATGACCTGTCCTCTTTTTCACTGTACACATAGGAGCCTGCCAGTCCGCCTTCATGGACATAGGAATCAAGGATCCCTTCCTCCTTGGGATCATACCCGAAATACTTGCAGTATTCGGAGAAGCTGAATGGGTAGACAGGTATCTCTATGAACCGCCCTGTAAACAATGTGGACAGATCCGAGCTCAGCAGTAATGCATTGGAGCCTGTGATGTAAATGTCATATCTCCTGCTGTTGTAAAAGCTATTGACGGCAAGCTCAAACTTTTCACACATCTGTACCTCATCAATGACGAGGACATTGGCTTTTCTGCCGTCATATCGGCTTTCGCAGTATTCATACAGCCGCTTGTAGGTTTTAAGATCATCAAATTTCAGATCCGCAAAGTCAACATATATTATATTTACATCCTCATCTGCGCTGATAATATCCATGTATGCCCGTATGAGCTCTGATTTCCCGGAACGCCTCAGGCCTGTTACTATCTTGATATCCGGAGTATTCCGCAATCGCATGAGCCTGTTCAGATAATGCTCCCTTTTTATCAGCTTCATCCTGCCTCACCGCCTTTCCCCGCACATCATTTCACAATTTTCAAAAAATTTTAAATTTGCGAAATAAAAAGCCGTTCCCATTTTCAAAACTTTAATTTTTTCACAGTTTTGAAAGTGAACGCTGCCTCATATGGTCAATAGCTGTTCTCCAGAGCCTCTAACATGTCGGGGCGGCGCTTCATGGTTATCTCCACGGACTGCCTGTGCCTGAACTCCTCTATCCGCCTGTGATCTCCTGTCAGCAGCACATCAGGCACTGCCATGCCCTCCCACACCTCGGGGCGGGTGTACTGAGGATATTCCAGCAGCCCCGAAAAATGACTCTCCTCGGTGTAGCACTCCTCGGCACTGAGCACCCCGGGGCACATCCTCGCAATGGCATCGCACATGACAAGGGCAGGCAGCTCCCCGCCTGTCAAAACATAATCCCCTATGGATATCTCCTCATCAACTATCTTTTCGATTATGCGCTCATCCACGCCCTCATAGTGGCCGCACAGAATGGTGATCTCATCCTTCCCAGACAGTTCGCGCGCCAGTTCTCCGCTCAGGATCTTACCCCTCGGCGACATGTACAGGACCTCGCCGCCGCAGCCCGAAGATCTGAAGGCATCAAGAATAGGCTGGACCTGCAT
>DGXE01000019.1:46879-63111 GCA_002395525.1 Ruminococcus sp. UBA4240 | reverse complement strand
GCAAAAGGGGTTGACAGGCGTATGACGATGCGGTATAATGCGCAAGCAAGCAAGCAAGCAAGCAAGCAAGCAAGCAAGCAAGCAAGCAAGCAAGCAAGCAAGCGGCATAACTGCGCCCTTTTCACAACTGAATACAACGATACAAGCGTACTCTATGGGATAAGTCTGTCCCGTGGGGTGCGCTTTTGTGCGTAAAGGAGGTCTTTTATGAAAGGAAAATTTTGGAGAAAGGCACTGGCGGCGGCGCTGGCTCTGCTGATTGTGTCGGGAAGTACGCCTATCAAGCCTGTTTCTGATCTGTTCGGGGGTATGGCGATAACGGCAAGCGCATTGGAATCAGAAACATCCGGTCAGTGCGGAGATAATGCCACATGGTCGCTTGACGATGCCGGCAAGCTGACTATCAGCGGCACGGGGGCTATGTATGAGTTTAACGCTCAGCCGTGGTATAACTATAAGAACAATATCACCTCTGTTGAGATAAAAAACGGCATCACTTCTATCGGCAATTGTGCGTTCTTAGACTGCACAGGTCTTACATCAATAACGATACCTGACAGCGTTACAAGCATAGGCGATTTTGCGTTTTCAAACTGCACAAGCCTTACATCAATAACAATATCCGACAGTGTTGAAAGCATAGGGGCTGATGCGTTCCGTAACTGTACAGGTATCACAGATGTTTACTGCTATGCTGACCCTTCAAAACTGACATGGAACGAGGACTGCTGTGATGATTTCAAGGAAGACGGTACAACTGTATGCCATGTTCCTCGGGCGTATTATCTGGAATATGTTAAGAAGTTCAGTGGCAGCGTAAATGTCACATTCGACACGGATACCCCGCATGGTCAGTGCGGAGAAAATGCCTACTTTAGCTTTGACACTGGCACCGGCAAGCTGACTATCAGCGGCACAGGGGCGATGAATGATTATAAGTCTAACACTCAGCCGTGGAGTAGCTATAAGGACAATATCACCTCTGTTGAGATCGGATACGGCGTTGAAAGCATAGGCAAAAATGCGTTCATTGACTGCACAGGTCTTACATCAATAGAGATACCTTACAGCGTTACAAGCATAGGGGCTGATGCGTTCTATAACTGCACAAATATCACAGATGTTTACTGTTATGCAGACCCTGAAGAGCTGACATGGAACGATGGCGGCTGGGATGATTTCAAGCGTGACGGCACAACCGTCTGCCACGTTGGTGGGGAGGATTATCTGGAATATGTTAAGAAGTTCGGTGACAGCGTAAATGTCACATTCGACACGGATGCCCCGCATGGGAAGTGCGGTAAAAGCGCATACTGGCTGTTTGTCCCCGATACCGGCAATCTTACGATCTACGGCAAGGGCGCTATGGATTCCGCCGATTGGGCGCCTTATATCTTTGAAATCACCTCTGTCATCATTGGTGACGGCATCACTTCTATCGGCAATAATGCGTTCTCTAATTGCACAGACCTGACATCAGTAACGATACCAGACAGCGTTACAAGCATAGGTGATAGTGCGTTTTTGAATTGCACAGCTCTTACATCAATAGTAATTCCTGCCAAGGTCACAAGCATAGGCAGTGCTGCGTTCACTCTCTGCACAGGTATCACTGATGTTTACTGCTATGCCGACCCGTCCAAGCTTACATGGAATGATGCTTATAGCGATTTTAAGGACAACAGAGAGACTGTCTGCCATGTTCCGAAAGAGGAGTATGATATTTATTGTTCTAAATTCAGTATCCCCGACGAGTCCCACTACAGGGTAAACGTTACATTCGCCGGTGACCTTGTGGATATGGGGCTCGGCGAGCATCTTTACGGACATTCGATCAGCCTTGAGGGCGACATCGGCGTGAACTTCTATATGGAGCTTTCCGATGAGCTTCTTGAAAGCGATACCGCTGAAATGGTGTTCACTGTCCCCAACGGCAGCAAGACCGAAACACAGACTCTCCCCGTCTGGTTGGGCAATGAGGTGAGCATCGGCGGCAAGACCTACTACAAGTTCCGGTGCAGCATCTCCGCAAAGGAAATGACTGCCCCCATCACCGCACAGATGAAGGACGGGGATAAAACCGGCAGCCTTTACAGCTTCACTGTCAGGGATTATGCAGACTATCTGCTTGCACACACCGAGGGCAATGCAGAATACACAAAGGCAGCGCCTCTTGTCAAGGCAATGCTCAACTACGGCGCCTGTGCACAGATCTATTTTGACTATAACACGGATGACCTTGCCAATAAGAACCTTGCTGATAATGACAGGTTTGAAAACTGGGATGTGACATCGATAGATAATATAGATAATGCTATCAATGCCCCCTATAATGAGAATGCTACAACTCTTCCCACAGGTGTTACCTTTGAGGGTGCTACTCTCTCTCTGAAGTCAGAGACCACACTTTCCCTCTACTTCAAGGGGCTGTCTGACAATACAAAGTTTACCTGCGGGTACAGGAAAGTCGAGACCGAAAAGAACGGCAGCTATATGGTAGCCCGTATCAGAGGCATAAATGCAGAAGAGCTGAAAAACGACTTTACCGTGACCATAAAAGACAGTGACAGTCTCAGTGTGACTTATAGTCCCATGACCTACTGCTACAATGTAGTAAACAGCACAGCCACAAGTAATGAACTCAAAAATGTGTGCCGTGCACTCTATCAGTATGCACAGGCTGCAAATCCTAATGGTTAAGAGGTGACAACATGGAAAAGAAAGAATACAAGACACCCGAAACGGAGATAGTGGAATTTGAAATAACGGATGTTATCGTCACAAGCACATTAGAAAGTGATGAAGTGATAAAAATGCCGCCATCTGTTTAAAGAATACAGCATCATCTGCGGGCAGGATGACTGCCCGCCGATTTATTACCATAAAACACCTATGCTGCGATATAGAAAAGCAGCATAGGTGTTTTCTTGTTATCACGGATGTATGGGGTCACGTTCAGAGACATGATGCTGGCATCAATACCCGTTGTATAGGAAATCCGACCGCCAAAAGCTCCGTCAGAATGTTTCATTTCATTCTGCATTACAGAATGCTGCTCCCACAGCAGGCACCTCAATGCCGTCCCTGTCTGAGGTCACTTTCCCCAGACTGTAGATGATGTCCCCGGATGCCCGGTATTTAAAGGATCTGTCCGTGGGGTTTATTATGACAAGTATCTTCTGAGAAGCGGTGCTGCGGGTGTAGACCAGGGGCTGACCCTCGCTTCCGTCGCATATAAACTCTATCTTCCCTGTGCTCTGTAAGGCGGGGGTGGCGTGACGCAGGGCAATGAGCCGTCTTACCTCGCTGTAAAGGGAATGGGGGTCAGCCATCTGCCCGCTGACAGTGGGTCTGTCCGGGTCAGGGTCAAGGGGAATGTACAGCTTTTCAGCGGGAGCGGAGGAAAAGCCTGCGTTTGCCGTCCTGTCCCACTGCATGGGGGAGCGGGAGCCGGTGCGGCCGTAGCCTCCCTCCACCGAGGGTATATTCTCCACGTATCTCATGCCGATCTCATCCCCGTAGTAGATGTAGGGCGCTCCGGGCATGGACAGCAGGAAGGCAAATGCCAGCTTCAGCGAGTCGCCGTGAAGAGAGCGTGCGAGCCTGTCCATGTCGTGGTTGCCGGAGGGTATGCATATAAGCCCCTTCCCGTCTGTCCTGTCATAGTTCTCACGGTATTTCTTCACAAACTCTGCCGCACTGCCTTTTCCTGAGAAAAAGGGCTTTTCACAGCGGAAAAGGTCGTTGTAGTGAGAAGGACCGAAGTGGAGGAGGAAATCCATGTGGAATCCCCCCGCAAGGCTCTTGTCAGGCTCTCCCCATTCGGAGATCAGGGCGGCATCCGGGAATTCCTCGTCAAGGAATGAGCGTATGTCCTGCCAGAGTGCTATGGTGCCTTCCGAGTCAGGGTCGTTTTTTACAAGAGAGCCTGCCATATCCGCACGGAATCCGTCACAGCCTTTTGACAGCCAGAACCGCATGATATCCTTCATGGCTTCCCGTGTGGCGATGGCACCGGGGGAGTCCATGCTCTGCTGCCATGGCTGCTCCGGTTGAAAAAAGCCGTAGTTCAGGGCAGGCTGATGAGTGAAGAAGTTCACAACACAGCTGCCGTCCCTCTGTGAGATCCCACGCAGGGATGCATAGCCCTGCGGCTCTGTCCAGACACTGTCCGTCCAGACGTAGCGGTGTGTGTATTCGTTCTCTTCGGCCTTCATGCTCTCCCTGAACCAGGGGTGCTCCCAGGAGGTGTGCCCCGGCACCAGATCCAGCAGCACGTGCATACCAAGCTCATGTGCCCTCCTGAAAAGTTCATACATATCCTCGTTGGTGCCGTAGCGGGGGGCTATGCGGCAGTAGTCGGATATGTCATACCCCGCATCAAGGAAGGGAGACTCAAAGCAGGGGTTGAGCCATACGGCGGTACATCCAAGCTCTCTTATATAGGAGAGCTTTTCCGTTATCCCCGGAAGATCCCCTGTGCCGTCGCCGTTGCTGTCCGCAAAGGACTGGGGATAGATCTCATAGAATACGGCGTTGTCCAGCCATTCGGGTCTTTTTGCCATAGTATCACCTTTACCTTTGTTTGATAACAGCTTTATCCTTGTATTTCTCTGCCTGATCAATACAACAATTATAGACTATGCAGCCGGTTTTGTACATAAAAATACCAAACAAAAAAGCAGCTGTGTTTTTGTGCTCTGTGCACAAAAAGTTTGAGCAGCTTGAAAAATTTTTCGTGTTATGGTATAATGGAGGTGCGGAGAAAAATCTGAAAGGGGAAGGGGTACAATGATAGTCAATCTCAACGGCGACTTTGAGACTGTTGATTTTATCCAGGACAGGAGCGTCCTTTTGTACGACAATATCGAGGACGAGGAATATCCCCCTCACTGGCACAATGCCATAGAGATAATAATGCCCCTTACAAACGGATTTGAAGCCGTCTGCAAGGGGCAGGACTACAAGCTGTGCGAAAGGGATATCCTTATCATACCCTCCGGTGTGCTGCACAATTTAAAGGCGCAGAGCGGAAGGCGGCTCATCCTCCTCATTGACAACGGTGCATTTATCGGGAACCCGTCCCTCACCGGGCTTATGTCCGTGCTGAGTGAACCCGTGCTCATCAACAGCAGCTATTCAAAGGAGTTCCTTGAATATGCGGGCAGTGTCATGAGGGACATTTATGTGCTGTATTCAAACTACACCGAGGTGTCCGAGGTGTACATCTACATCAAGGTGCTCACACTCCTTGCAAAGCTGAAGGAGTATCAGCTGAGCCTTATCAACTATGACGACAGCGACCGCTATTCCTCCACCTTCGGTGTGGTGTTGCGGTATATCGACCAGAACTATATGCACGACATCACCCTTGAGGATCTGGCATCCATTGCGGGCTACAGCCCCTATCACTTCTCAAGGCTGTTCAAGAAGTATTCCAACACCACATTCGTCAATTTCCTCAACCGCAGGCGGGTGAAGGCGGCGGAGATGATGCTGCTGGAGGGGGGCTACTCCATAACCGATGTGGCTATGCAGTCGGGCTTTTCAAGCCTTACCACCTTCAACAGAGTGTTCAAGATGATAAACGGCTACACCCCCACCGAATACAAAAAGCTGTACCGCACCTCCCACATGGCAGAGGTGAACTTCTGAGGGGGCTATGACCGCTGCACCTTCTTGTTCCGCTTTTCCTCGTACATGAGCTTGTCAGCGGCTCTCAGGATGGTCTCGGTCTCGTTCCTGTCGGATGCCTCTCCGAAGGCTGTGCCGAAGCTTGCCCCCAAAGTGTATTTTTTGCCGGAGTATTCGTTGTATGCCTTTATCCTTGTGCGTATGCGCATGACCATGTCCCCGGCACGCTCCCTGTCACAGCCGCCGGTGACCACGTAGAACTCGTCGCCCCCTGTGCGCCCGCATATGGCATCAGCGGGACACTCCTCGCTTATGATGTGCCCTATGGCGGATATGGCGGCATCTCCCTCGCTGTGACCGTATATGTCGTTTATCTCCTTCAGCCTGTCCATGTCTATCATAACGGCGGTGATCTTATCACTGCCGTTATTTTCGTGGATGCGGCTGTTCAGCATTTTCTCGAAGCCCTTGCGGTTGTAGAGCCCCGTAAGGCGGTCGTGGGTGCTCTCCCTTTCAAGATCCGATATGAGGGAGCGGACGCTGTTCCTTTGCAGAAGCGTTTCAAGGGATACGGCGATGTTCACCGTCCATATGTTGTAGAATTCGTTGAAGGGAACGTCTGTGTCCATGGTGATGGCGGTGTAGCCGAAGCAGTGCTCCCCGAAGTGTATGTGGGTCACATAGCAGCAGTGAGGGGATGTGTCCCTGTCGGCGGGGAGAAAGTCATCTGCGGTAAAGCCCTCTCCCGGGCGCACAGAGGTGCCTGTCCGGTCTATCCACACAGCAGGGGTGAGATCATGCATGGGTGCAGTCATTGCCCTTTCGTAGGAGCATCTGCCTTCCCTGTCGGTGTATGCGAAGAAGAAGAATTTGCTGTAGGGGCCGAAATTAAGGCTCCGTTTTTCAAACGCTGCACCAAGCTCGTGTATATCCGTGTTTGCCGCCATTTCCAGCATGGCAGCCTGGGCATCGTAGATGTTGTACATGAGCCCCAGGTTCTTGTGGAAGGACTCGTTCCTGCCCTCGCTGATGTGCGTCGGATCGGGGCAGCCGCAGGAGGTGCGGTATATGTTCGTTGTGGGGATGTATGTCCTTTCCGGGATGCCCTTGTCAGCATTCTCAAAGAGATCGAAGATGGTGCGGGCAAGGATGTTCTTGTCCTGGGCAACGGTGGTGATGGAGGGGGAGTGCTGTGATGCCTCGGCAACGTCATCATAGCCTGTTACGCACACCTGCTCCGGCACGGCTATCCCCATATCCGTAAAGGCATCGCACAGGGAGATCGCCATGTGGTCGTTGGCGCAGATGACAGCCCGGGGGCACCCGCCCGGAAGGGATGCGAAATACTCCGCTGCCTGCCTGCCGCAGGTGTACCAGAAGTCGCCGTAGAACACCCCCGCACCGTCCTGGGGGAGCCCGTTCTTCACCATGGATTCCCGGAAGGCACGCAGTCTGTCCATGGCATCCGGCTGACCCTTGGGACCGGACATATAGCCGATGCTTGTAATGCCCCTTGTATTTACGAATTTGTCCACAAATTCCCGTATGGCGATGTCGTTGTCAAAATGCACCTGGGGAAAATCATCACAGGGCTCACCGATGCAGATGACAGGGCAGGAGACCTCCATCAGCTTTTTACGGATCCTGTTCCGCACGCTTTCCATGAACTGGTTGTTGTTGTCAAACAGAACCCCGTCTAACTTGTCAAAGGGGATAACGTCAAGTATCCTGTCCTCATATTTGCCGAATTCGTCGCAGTTTGCCCCTATGATCCCCACCATATTGAAATACACAAGGTCAATGCCCCGCTTTTTTGCCTGGGCGTGGAGGGCACGGCAGATGTCATTTCGGCCGTCGCCTGCGATCTTGCACAGAAATACGCCTATGGTCCTTCTTCCATTGAGCATGATATCACCACTGATCCTCACCGTACAGCAGACATCAGCCGCTGTACGGCATCTCCTCTTCGTTATGACTATTATATAACTTTATACACCATTTGTAAATACCTCTCGCAAAAATTGGCAAAATGCAAGCAAAAAAAGTGTTGTCTGAAAATGGGAAAAGTAGTAATATATTATCAACGAAAACGTTTACAGTCTAGAAGCAAGATGCAAGAAGCAAGAGGCAAGATGAACTGACAGGGGATTGATTACTTTGTCCTCTTTGATTTGATTTCTCCTTATTTTCATATTTTCTCCGAAGCAATGCCCGGCTAGGGGCTAGGGATTAGAGGGCTAGAGGCTAGAATAGCTGACAGAGGATTGATTGCCTTTGCCCTCGTTGTTAGCTGCTCCTGTTATGCAAAAGCAACGCTTTTGCTCTAACGGAGGGAATAAGCAGTATGGTAGCTGTCACAGGCTGGAACCTAGCAGCCTTGCCCCTTCATCCTATTTGATTTCTCCTTATTTTCATAATTTTTCTCCGAAGCAATGCCCGGCACATCACCTGCCGGGCATTGCTTTTTGTATATGGAGAGGAAATCAAGGCATCCGCTCACCATCAACAATACTTATTACCTATTACTTATTACTTGGAAAGAGGCTTGCAGCCAGCCAAAAGCACCGTCAGAACGTTTCATTCTTCATTTCTCATTATCTTGTAGTAAGCGTATTTTCCTTTTCCTATCAAGCGTAGTTGACCTTCGTCAGCCAGATTTCTGAGCAGACGATATGCCTGGGATTCGCTGAGATTCAGCAGCTCAGCAGCTTCCTTCCTGCTGATCCGCCCGTTGCTGCCTGCGGCGTATTTCAGGATATGCTCAGAGGCTCCTATGGCAGCTTTGCCTGCCTGATGCACGTATCTCTTGATGTCCTGTGAATCCTTGTATACACCGGCATTAAGGGTATAGTGCCTGTTCCTTCCGCTGCCGGCTGCTTCAACAAGACCGGCTTCCACAAGCCTTCCTAATGTGACCCTTGCCTTTGTGTCACTGATGTGCGTTGCAGCCGATATTTCCGTAAGCGTTGCCCTCCTGTTCCTTTTCAGTTCGCTCAGGATCAGAAGGGTATTTATGGGAAGCGCCTGACCTGTCCTTTTCTGTTCATCGGATATGAGCTTAGTAAAAGACCTGTCCGGCAAACTTTTGGGGATGAACAGCTTCACCATCACCTCGTTTGACTCTGAATAATCGGGCAGGGGCTTGCCGTACAGAAGGGAGCCTTCAAATATCCTGTCTATTCCGCGTCCTGTCCTTTCCGCCAGGCCTATTCGTTTCAGGGCATCTGCCAGGGCGGGGTTTCGCCCCTGCGGCTCGACTGTAAGGAGATTGTCAAAGGTGACGCCTTCGATAAAGCCGCCGGGGTTGGTTATGGACAGACCGTCATCGTCCATGAGTATCCGTATCCGCCCCAGCATGGTATAATCCCTGTGACAGAAGGCGTTTACCACTGCCTCCCTGACGGCTCTCTTGCTGAAATCGGATACCGAGATCCTGTACAGCCCGTCCTCGATCTCCTCTTCCGGATTTCTTGCATCCATAAAGGCACTTATTCTTTCAAATGCGGCAAGGATGGGAAGATCCAGAGATTCATTGAGCACTACATTTGTGCCGCTCAGCACCTGAAATACCGCTCCGGCTGTGGGCACCCGGAGCTTTAACCGGTCACTCCGCCCGATAAGGAGCATTCCGGCAAATGTGGGGACAAGCCGCCCGTCCACCTCATCCACCAGCCGCAGTGCCTTGTCCAGCTCTTCATTATCCAGCTCCAGCAGTGCCTGCTCACCGTGGTAGCTCCGTATCGTCCTGCGCAGTCTTTCCCGTTCGATATCATCAAGGTCTTCATAGACCGCTTCCGGAACACATTGAGCCGAAAAATCCAGGAGCCTGAGGTCTGACAGCCTTGAGCTTATTTCATGTGGGTACATGGGTACGTTTTCGGGAGTGTTATCTGATTTGATGCGCCGCCTGAGCAGCTTTCCGGATGATGATGCGATTATGCTCCTGCATTTGGGCACAGTGACCCTTACATAATCCCTGCTGTCCCTTTCTACAATTACACTGACAGGGGGTACGGTTTTGTTCGCTATGAACGCCGCAAGCTGTATCTCATCTCTGTGGGAGGGGTGCAGGCCTGTTATCTCGCCGTCATCCTCAACGCCGATGTATAAAGCTCCTCCTTCGGTGTTTGCAAAAGCCACGACCACATCTATGATATCTGCATCCGACAGCTTGTTTCTGTCGCTTTTAAACTCATTGTGCAGGTCTTCTTTAAATCCTATATTCATTTTAACACCTCATTTAACGCACGCGTGTGTTAGCTTTCAATGATTATAACACATTCCGTGCATTAAATCAAGAGCTTTTCCACATTTGACCCCGAAATTAACGCACGCATTCAAAAAACGTGCGTTAAATGGCTAGTAGCTAATAGTGAATAGGTATGAACTGCCGGAGAATTGCTTGCCTTTACCCTCGCTGTCAGCTGCTCCTGTTATGCAAAAGCATTGCTTTTTGTATATAGAGAGGAAATCAAGCCATCCGTTCATTATCACGATCGATCATTCTTCATTCTTTGTATCCTGCATTTGATAAGCACTGTTTCCGGGTGGGTGCCGTATATCCGCAGGGTGTTGGTGCCCTTTCTGAGGTGGGCAGAGCGGGTGGTGAGCCTTGCGTGAGTGAGTACCCCCTCTGCCCATTCAGGGGATGAGCCTACGGTGTAGCCCTTGCCCACAAGGGGAATGGAGTGTATCTCACCGCCGTTTAAGCTGTATGTGATGCAGGGGACGGTGTGCCGTGAGTAGGGGTTGTTGGGGGCTGTTTCAAAGGTGATGAGGTATTCTCCGTCACGGGCGGCAAGGAGGGAGTATTCCGCATAGGGGGCATCCTCCGGGGAGAGAGGGGCGGTCATCTGGGGCATGACCTTTAGGGCTTTGCCCTTGTGATATTCTATGGCTTCAAAGCGGTGGGCTCCCTCGGATCTGCGGATAAAGCATTCAGCGGGGATGCGGATGATGCCGTTTCGCTCACAGCATATGCCTGCCTCCTCCTTCTGGGCACATTCTATGTGTACCTCTATATCCGCAGCACCCCCCGGGTACTTCACTGTGATGCGGGCGGTGTCTCTGATGAAGCCGTCCTCTGCCGGGGACAGCTCCCTTGTGTCTATGGAGATGATGTGCTGTATTAGGTCATTTTCCTGTGACAGCTCCCCCTGTGTGTCTGAAATGGATATGTATCCCCTGTCGCATTCCACTGTGTAGGAAAGGGTCTGTGTGCCGCAGAGAGCGCAGAAGAAGCCCGCACTGAGAGTGTTCCCCTCCCGCCTGAAATAACGTATGTGCAGTGTCTTCTTCGTCCAGTCAAGGCCTGCTGTCGCCCCCTCCTCGTACATGAGCCCCACCATCATGGCAGCCCCCTGTACAGGTATGACTGTGTGCAGAACAGGGTTTGCGGACTCCTCGCTGTTCCAGTGCTTAAAGCCGGCGTGGGGAGCAAGCCCCAGACCGTCAAAGCGCCCGTCTCCGGCTGTGTGGAGCATACCCGTAAGCTCCCTGTCACGGGAGAGAGCCTCTGCCACCTTTTCGGCAAAGTGGTTTGCAGCCACTGCCCCCATGGCTGCATAGAAGCGGTCATATGCCGCATATATCCACATCCGCACATGGTTCATGCCCGCCCTTACCTTGTAGGAAACAAGCTCCGTGTATGCAGCCCTAATGGCATCGGGGATGTGCTCTTCAATATCATCGCATATCTTTTCAATCTCAAAGGTCTCTGCAAGGATGTCCTCCGCAAGCCCGCCCTTCTGGGGGCGGTATTCATTCTCATCCATGTGCTCCGGGCGGCGTGTGAACATTAGCTGTCCGTACCGGGCATACATCCGTGCAAGGGCATCGGTATGCGCAGAGGATAGATGCCCCCCGAACTGCCTTTCAAACCATTCTTTCAGATATACATCCGTGTCCTCCCCGTATATGCCCCATCTGTCAAAGTCATAGGCAAGGTCGAGGAAGTAGGACAGGGGCACCTCATTCAGGGCAAGATCCCCCACATTGACTATCCACAGGGTGTCCACGCCGTGCTCATAGGCGGTGGACATCTGCTCCCTCACCACGGGCAGGCAGGTGCTGTCTATCCATTCATAGGATATGGGATCCCCGTGGTAGTCAAAGTGGTAGTACATACCATAGCCGCCGGTATGCCTTCTCATCTGCTCATCCGGGAGGGTGCGGCAGTATCCGTGATTGTCATCGCACAGCATGAGTATCACATCATCAAGCTCACTGTACCCCATAAGCCCCGGTGTGTCGCCGCTGCCGTAGTAGTAGGGCTCAACCTCCTTGTACAGCGCCAGCATACGGGGCACAGCGCCAAGGTCGCTGTTCACATTCTCCCGTATAAGACGGTTCTGTACGGCGATAACGTCCCTGAGCAGGGCAATGTTGTCCGCAAGGGTGGAATCGCTGCCCAGTATGGTGCTGTCCCTCTCTCCCCTCATGCCCACGGTTATTATGTTTTCAAAGGGGGCGTTCCTTTTCAGCCCGTCCTCCCAGAATTTTGTTATGCCCTCACGGTTTGCGGCAAAATCCCATGCATCGCCGTAGGGGGAGTCCTTCCCCCTCAGACGGCTGTATTCCTCACCGTGGCGCATACAGGGCTCATGGTGGGATGTGCCCATAATGACACCGTATTCATCCGCCAGCTCCGCAGAACGCAGGCCGGGTCCGTCGCATGAAAAGCAGCTTGCCCACATGGCAGGCCACAGGTAGTTGCCCTTCAGGCGCAAAAGCAGCTCAAAGACCTGCTCATACATTTCGCTGTTTACGCCCCCGAAGCGCTTCATGCACCAGTTCCCGAAGGCGGGCCATTCATCGTTGATGAAAAAACCCCTGTACTTCACCGACGGCTCCTTTGAGATGGTCTCCCCCTCTCCAAATGTGATCCTTTCCCTCTTTGGGGGAACCAGCCCCGCCCAGTTCACAAAGGGGGACACCCCCGCCAGCTCGGAGATGTGGTACAGCCCGTATATGACACCTCTTTTGTCGCTGCCCCTGACACGGATGGTGTCACCGCTCACCTCAAAGGAATAGACCTCCCTTTTTCCTGCAAGGCGGGGGTCATCTGTGTCTATCTGGAAGGAAAGAGATACGGAACTGTCCTTGCAGGGGTCATCCCCCGCCACAAGGAGCAGATCTCTTTTCACCTTTTCGGCTGTCTTTATTATACCGACCGGGCAGTCATTGTCATATACGAGCCTGATCTCGGTCTTTGAACTGATAATCATAACATCACCTTTTTTTTCAGTATAGGATCCCGACATACCTTATTTTACCATTTTTTGTGAACATAATCAAGCCGTGATTTGTTCAAAATATTCCGGAGATCCCTATATTTTGCTGTTTTTACCAATCCTGTCGAAAAATGTCAAAGCAAAAAAGGTGTTATAAACAACAAAAATTGATTAGATGTTGCACTCTTGTTATGATACTATGTACATAACGAAGCTACCTATCTTACAAATAAGATCGGAGGAACCAAATATGAACAGCAAAACCATCAAGAGAACCTTAGCCGGGCTTTCCGCACTCACAATGGCTGTAAGCATGACAGCCTGCGCAGGGGGCAACTCACAGGGCTCAGAGGGCGGCACCACAGCTGCACAGACTGCTGAGACCACAGCGCCTGCCACAGTTGCCATCAACACTGCCACTCTGTCCCAGGAGGAAGAGGCTGCGGTGGATTCAGCATCTTCAATGCTGCGTGATGTGGAGCTTGAGGACAAAGAGATCAAGTGGCTGTGCCACTGGGATCTGAACCCCGACAGCACAGGCAAGTCCATACCGGTTCCCCTGAGCCTTTTCCAGTCCAAGTATGACGGCGAGATAACCTGGTATCCCACCACCTGGAACACCCGCTACTCCGACCTTTCCACATATGTGCTGGGCGGCGAGGGCATAGACTTCTTCCAGAGAGATGAAAGCTCCCTGCCCAAGGGCATAGTGAGCGGTATGTTCTCTCCCATTGATGACTACATCGACATTGACAGCGACCTGTACGACGGCGTAAGAGCCGGCATGGATCTGTACAGCTTCAAGGGCAAGCACTATGCCTTTGTAAACGACGTTACCGCCGATGCCGCCGTTATATACAGCGCCAAGACCATAGACGAGAACGGCTATGACGATCCCTGGGAGCTCTATAAGGAGGGCAAGTGGAACTGGGATACCTTCACCAAGATGCTGGAGGACTTCTGCGATCCCGAGGCTGAGCAGTATGGCCTTGACGGCTGGTGGTCAGAAAAGCCCCTGTACCTCTCCGCAGGTACTCCCGCAGTATCCTCCGTTGACGGACTTTTACAGGTAAATCTCCGTGATGCCAACCTTGAAAAGGCACAGAACTGGATGTATTCACTGTGGACAAAGGGTCTTGTATTCGATAAATCCCTCTTCGACTGGAGCATCCAGACCCACTTCATGGGTGAGGGCAAGGAGCTGTTCTTCATCTGCGGCACATGGACACTCATGGCTGATCCTTCCACATGGGAGTGCGGCATAGCCCCTGAGGATGCCCGCTGGGTACCCATTCCCTGCCCTGCTGATGCCGAAGAGATATATCAGCCCGCAACAGCAGGCGGCTACTGCCTGTGCAAGGGCGCATCCAATCCTCTCGGCGTTGCTCTCTACGTAGAGTGCGAGCTGGTGGCAGGCCTTGACGAAGAGACCAAGGCTGTGAACCGTCAGAAGCAGAAGGACGACTATCAGTGGAGCGACATCCTCATCGAGCAGCTTGAAGAGATCAACAAGCAGGCCAAGGAGCACCCCATCGTTGAAATGGCAGACGGCGTAAGCTCCGACCTTTCAAGCCTGCTGACCTACGCTGACACAGAGGGCATCAAGGCCTCCATGCACGGCACTGACTGGCCCACAACAAGAGACACCATGAACGACACCGTTGTAACTATGGTAGACGAGTTCAACGCAGAGCTTTCCGCTGTAGAATAAGCACGACACACACTAACAGAGAAAGGGTCAGTACGTTCAGAACTGACCCTTTTTTGTTGAAGAATGATGCTGTTACGGGGATCGGAGGGCTTGATGTCCTCTTTGCACGCTGTACCTGTTCAGCTGATGGTGAATAGCTTGGTGACGGAAGAACTATCAATTTTGCCCTATTTGTCAGCCGTCCTCTCATACAAAAGCGCCGCTTCTGCATGGAAGGAGGAGGTCAAGCAAGCCCATCCTCATCAGAATATCATTCTTCATTCTTCGCTGTTTATTCTGCATTGATTTTGTAGCAATCTGTGAATTGTTATGCACAAAATATGATTAGAGATTATGGGTGTTTTATTGTAGTATTACCATAAAGGCAGGTGTGTTTATGAGCGTTCAGATAACAGAGCGTGAATATAAGAATTTCGGCAAATGCGTATTCCTTGAAAATGGGGTATTATCGGTGGGCATCACTGTTGATGTGGGGCCCAGGGTGATATACTGCGCTTTGAAGGACAGGGAAAATGTCTTCTTTGAGGATACAGAACGCCGCTTCACCGAGAAGGTGGAAGGCGGCGGAGAATGGGTGAACTACGGGGGACACAGGCTGTGGTGCGCTCCGGAGGTAAATCCCGAGACCTATTCCCCGGATAACGCTCCGGTGGAATATACCGTGACAGGTAACACCGTCACTGTAACGCCTCCTGCCACCCCCTTCGGGAAGGCATTTTCCATGGAAGTGACCCTTGATGATGAAAGACCCGTTGTATCCGTCACCCACCGCATAAGGAACATATCGGACAGCACCGCAAAATATGCGGCATGGGCGATCTCCGGGATGTGTGCCGGCGGTGTGGAAAAGATACCCCTTTCCACTGCAAGGACGGGCTACCTCGGCAACCGCACCTTTGCCCTGTGGGATTACTCGGACATCAGGGATCCCCGTTTTGACATGGACAACGACTGCATCCGCCTGCGGCAGGATGAGTTTATGAAGAACCCCTTCAAGATAGGCGTGAACGTGGATGAAGGCTTTGCAGCCTATGCCGTGAAGGGTCAGATATTCGTAAAGACAGTACCGGAGTACCGTCACACGGAGTATCCGGATTTTGCCTGCAATTTTGAGTCCTATACGAACCATATGTTCCTTGAATGTGAGAACATAGGGGAGTACAGGGAGTATGCCCCCGGTGAGGAGGCTGTGCTTGCAGAGAAATGGTACATCATCGACAACCCGGACAATGATGAGCCTGTTCTGGAAAGGATCAGAGCAGAGCTTGAAAGGAATCAGTGAGGTTTATGGAAAAGTACAGAGACAAGAGCCTGTCCGCCCTTGAAAGGGCAATTGCCCTGACGGATGCCATGACCACAGAGGAGCAGATATCACAGCTGAGATACGATGCCCCTGCCGTGGAAAGGCTCGGCATCCCCGAATACAACTGGTGGAACGAGGGCATACACGGCCTTGCAAGATCTGGTATCGCCACCATGTTCCCCCAGGCCATAGGCCTTGCTGCCATGTTTGACAGGGAACTTGCCGAAAAGGCAGCCACAGTCACCTCCACGGAGGCCAGGGCAAAGTACAACATCTACACCGAGGAAGGCGACCGTGATATATACAAGGGGCTGACACTGTGGGCGCCCAATATCAACATCTTCCGTGATCC
>DGXE01000019.1:46662-46810 GCA_002395525.1 Ruminococcus sp. UBA4240 | reverse complement strand
CATCTTCCGTGATCCCCGCTGGGGCAGGGGGCATGAGACCTTCGGGGAGGACCCATACCTTACCGCAGAAACGGGCAAAGCCACAGTCAGGGGCTTGCAGGGGGAGGGAGAGGTTCTCCGCACAGCCGCCTGCGCAAAGCACTTTGCG
>DGXE01000019.1:0-46612 GCA_002395525.1 Ruminococcus sp. UBA4240 | reverse complement strand
GCCGCCTGCGCAAAGCACTTTGCGGTACACAGCGGCCCTGAGGCGGTGCGCCACGAATTCAATGCGCTGGCTACCCCCAAGGATATTGAGGAAACCTATCTGCCCGCCTTTGAAGCCCTTGTTAAGGAAACTGCGGTGGAGGGCGTGATGGGTGCATACAACCGTGTGAACGGAGAGGGCGCCTGCGCCAGCACATTCCTCATGGGGAAGCTCCGTGAATGGGGCTTTGACGGCTACTTTGTATCGGACTGCTGGGCGGTAAGGGATTTCCACGAGCACCACGGCCTGACGAACAACATAGTTGAATCCGCAGGCCTTGCCCTGAGGGCGGGCTGTGATGTCAACTGCGGCTGCACCTATATGCATCTCCCCAGTGCCCTTGCCGAGGGGCTGGTATCAAAGGAGGACATAAGAAATGCCTGCATACACCTTATGCGTACACGCATACGCCTTGGTATGTTTGATGACAGCACTGAGTATGATGATATCCCCTATGATATAGTGTCCTGTGACGAGCACAAGGCCATATCCCTTGAATGTGCCGAAAAGAGCGTTGTAATGCTCAAGAACAACGGCATACTCCCTCTGGATGAGAGCAGATACAGCACCATAGCCGTGATAGGCCCCAATGCGGACAGCAGGGCAGCCCTGGAAGGCAACTACAACGGCCTTGCAGACAGGTACCACACCGTGCTGGAAGGCATCCAGGACCGGTTCTCGGGGCGTGTCATATACGCCGAGGGCTGCCATCTGTACAAGAACAAGATATCCGTCCTTGCCCGTCCCGGGGACAGATACGCCGAGGCAGTCGCCGCCGCAAAGGTATCGGATCTTGTGGTGCTGTGCGTAGGCCTTGACGCATCCATCGAGGGCGAGGAGGGGGACACAGGCAACGAATTCTCCTCCGGGGACAAGAACGGCCTTTCCCTCCCGGAGTGCCAGAGGATCCTGGTGCAGAAGATAATGGCAACAGGTAAGCCTGTGGTCATCGTATGCTGTGCAGGCAGTGCCATCAACACCGAGGCGGAGCCTGATGCGCTCCTCCATGCCTGGTATCCCGGACCCGAGGGGGGCACAGCCGTGGCAGAGATACTCTTCGGGGACATTTCCCCCACAGGAAAGCTGCCTGTCACCTTCTACGAGAAGACGGAGCTGCTGCCTGACTTCACGGATTATTCCATGAAGGGGCGCACCTACCGCTACGCAAAGGACAATATCCTCTTCCCCTTCGGCTACGGCCTTACCTATACAAAGGCGGAATGCACCGCTGTGCGGTATGAGGGAGGCAGGGCATATGTCACCGTGAAAAATACGGGCACTGCCGCTGCTGAGGATGTTATAGAGCTTTACATCAAGGACTACTGCGAATATGCCGTGCCCAATTTCAGCCTGTGCGGATATGAAAGGATAACTCTTGCAGCAGACGAGGAGCGCACCATAGAGATACCCGTGGCTGACAGAGCCTTTACCGCCGTGGACGATGAAGGTCACAGGGAGCGCTTTGGCACAAGGTTCACCCTCTATGCGGGGACTCACGCCCCCGATGACCTTTCCTGCACTCTGAGCGGCACATCCTGCGCCCGCACAGAGATCACATTCTGACACATGAAAAAAAGCCGCTGCTTACGGTGACAACGCAAGCAGCGGTTCGCTTTTCGGCTATTTCTGCGCTATCCCCTTCATTGTCAGGGATATGCGCTTTTTCTTTGTGTCTACCGAGAGCACCTTGACCTTTACTATCTGGCCTACCTTCACCACATCAAGGGGGTGCTTCACGAATTTGTCGGAAAGCTGTGAGATGTGTACAAGGCCGTCCTCGTGGACACCAATGTCCACAAAGGCGCCGAAGTCTATGACATTGCGCACGGTGCCCACCAGCTCCATGCCTTCCTTCAGGTCGGACAGCTCCATGACATCGGCGGAGCGCATAAGGGGTGCGGGCAGGTCGTCACGGGGGTCACGGCCGGGCTTTACCAGCTCCTTTATTATGTCCTGCAAAGTGGGTACCCCCGCCCCGGAAAGCTGCGACAGCTTTTCAAGACCTATCTTCTTTGCCCTTTCGGGGAGCTCGCCCACCTTGCCCACATCTGCAAGGGTGTAGCCGCATTCTTCAAGGAGGAGCTTTGCGGGACCGTAGCTTTCGGGGTGTACCCCTGTGTTGTCAAGGGCATTTTTCCCGTCACGCACACGCAGAAAGCCTGCACACTGCTCATATGCCTTGGGGCCCAGCTTTGCCACCTTTAAAAGCTGTTTGCGGTCGGTGAAGGAGCCGTTTTCCTCACGGTAGGTGACGATGTTCTTTGCAACGGTCTTGCTGATGCCTGAAACATAGGACAAGAGGGAATATGATGCGGTGTTCAAATCTACTCCCACGGAGTTCACACAGTCCTCCACCACACCCGACAGCGCCTCATCCATGCGGGCGGCGGGCATATCGTGCTGATACTGTCCCACACCTATGGCCTTGGGGTCTATCTTTACAAGCTCCGCTAAGGGATCCTGGAGCCGCCTTGCAATGGACACAGCCGAACGCAGGGATGCATCGTATTCGGGGAATTCCTCTGCTGCCAGCTTTGAGGCGGAATACACCGATGCCCCCGCCTCGGACACCACCATGTATGCCACATTTTTGTCACCTGTCTTGCCGATGAGGGCGGCGGCAAACTGCTCTGTCTCTCTTGATGCGGTGCCGTTGCCTATGGCAATGGCGGTGACACCGTATTTTTTGATCATGCCGCCTATTATGCGCTCAGCGGCAGCGGTATCCTTCCTGGGGGGAGTGATGTAGATGATGCAGGTGTCAAGCACCTTGCCTGTTTCATCCACCACGGCGCACTTGCAGCCGTGGGCATAGCCCGGGTCAAGCCCCAGTGTCACCTTGCCCTTGATGGGGGGCTGCATAAGGAGCTGCCTTAAATTCTCCGAAAAGAGCTTGATAGCTCCCTCCTGTGCCTTTTCGGAAAGGGCACTCCTCACCTCACGCTCCACGGAGGGGAATATAAGGCGTTTGTAGCTGTCGGCTGCGGCGGCGCACACAAGCTCGGAGCAGGAACTCTCACCCTTGACAAAGCGGCTTGTCACCGCCCTTTCCCCCGCACCCTCCGGCAGAAGGATAGTGACCTTCAGGAGCTCCTCCTTTTCACCTCTGTCAATGGCAAGGACCCTGTGGCCTGCGATCTTCGAGACCTTTTCGGTGAAATCGTAATAGGTCTCGTAAACGCTCTTGTTCTCAGGATCTGCGGCGACACTGCGGACTTCTCCCACATCGTTTATCAGGCTGCGAAGATACTTCCTCATGTCCGCATTGTCGGAAATATCCTCTGCAATGATGTCCATAGCCCCCTTGATGCAGCTTTGGGCATCGGGCAGCTCCTTTTGGGCATCTATGAAGCCCTCTGCGGCGGCACAGGGGTCTGTATCCGGGGACTGCTCCATTATAAGTGCAGCCAGAGGCTCCAGACCCTTCTCCCTTGCCACGGATGCACGGGTGCGACGTTTCTGTTTGTAGGGGAGGTAGATGTCCTCCACCTCCACCAGAGTCAGTGCCTTTTCAATGGCGGCGGCGATGTCCTCCGTCATCTTCCCCTGCTCGGTGATGGAGTTTGTTATCTCCTCCTTGCGCTTCTGGAGATTGCGCAGATATGTGAGCCTGTCAGCCAGCGTACGCAGCACAGTGTCATCCAGCGACCCTGTGACTTCCTTTCTGTATCGGGCAATAAAGGGGATGGTCTTGTCGTCGTCCATGAGGGCAACTGCATTGTCCACCTGTTCTTTCCTCAGCTTCAGCTCATTGGCAATCATCTGGTTGATATCCGTAAAAATCAGCTCCTGTTGATATGTCTCACGGCGCACCCGCAGGGCGCCTGTACATACGATTATACCACAACTTAGCCCCTGTGTCAAATCACGGCTCCGGGAGAGCGGAGGGCATCCCCGGAGGTCATGACCCCCTCCCATCCCCGATATACTGCTATTTTAAGAGAAAATGGAAATTTTTTTAAAAAAACATTTGCTATTTGAGAGTATATGTGTTATAATGTACAGTGTGTATATGCAGACAAAGACGAAGTGCTGATAAAGGATATGTCAGTCAGGATGCAGGCTGTTGCCATGTTTCTTGCTTCTTGCTTCTAATTCTTGCTTCTAATGGAGGATCCTCATGGGTAAAAATAAAAAGTCCACCGGCTCAAAGGCGTTCAATATAATAGAGGGTATAGTCATTGCCCTGCTCATACTGATGATAGCGTTCATGCTGTTTCTCTACTTCTCCTTCAGCAAGACAGGGGCGGCGCCCTCTGTCTTCGGATACAATATCTACTATACAAAGGCGGTGAATATGCAGCCTGCGGTCATGCCCGGCTCTGCGGTCATTGCCAGCAGAAAGCAGATAGATGAGATCAAGAAGGGCAGCATTATACTCTGCACCTCCGATGACAACACCATACTCACAAGAGTAACGGAGCTTCTGAATGAGGACGGCAGGCTCTACTACATCGTCCGCTTTGACACCGCCCGTGAGGACGATACCTTCAAGATACCCGCGGAGAACGTCATAGCAAAGGCGGTATATACCAGTGCTCCCCTGGGCGCTCTCCTGGGCTTTGCCACATCCACTCTGGGGATACTCCTTGTGATAATAATACCCAGCCTTCTCATAATCGTGCTGCAGGTGGTGAGGATACTTGGCATGAAGCGTGCCGAGGAGGATGCCCGCAGCCTTGACGACCTCACCGACTTCATGCGCAGCGAGGATCAGTACCCGGAGAATGTGTTCTTCAACGATGAATACACGGGACGCACTGAGGAAAACGGCCTGTACACCCTTGAGGCTGATTCAAAGGAAGTCACCTTCAGCGGCGGAGCTGTCTTTGAGGACACCCTCCCCGAAGCGTACAGCCCTGAGGCAGAGCCCTCCCCCGAAACACCTGCCGAGGACACCCCGGCGGCTGCCATTACAGCGGACAACTTCTTCGGCCTTGACACCCCCTCCGAAGAGACAGCTTCAGCGAAGGAGGAAAACATATTCTCCGAGTCCTTTGCAGAAGAGACTGCAAGCGAACCCTCCGATGAGAACGATGCATTCAGCTTCACCGCAAATACTGATATATTCGCAGAGGAGAAGGAAACTCCCGCATCAGGGGGCATGGGATTTGACATATTCAGCGGCAGCGATGACGAGAGAGCTGCGGAGCCTGCCCGGGCTGTCACCGATATATTCGTAGGCGCCGCAGGCGAAGCCCCCGCCGAGGAGGCGGCTGAGGCCGTAGGCGGAGACATATTCGCCGAGAAGGCTCCCGAAAGGCACAATCCCCTTTCCGATGCCTATCAGGACACCCTTGCACTCCTTGACGAAAAGGAACACGCCGCTGACACCGAGCCGGCGGAAGCAAAGGCTGCACCCTTCGGAGATGTGCTTTTCGGCGGCGGAGAGGAGCCGGCAGCTGAGGCAGTCACCGCCGAGCCGGATGTATTCTCCGGGGAAATGACACAAGAGACAGCAGGAGAGGTGCTGCCTGCGGACATCACAGCAGAGCCCCCCGTATCACAGCCCATGCCCGGAAATGCAGCGGAGTTCTCTGAGGTACAGGCGGAGCAGAGGGCGGAGGCTGCCCCTGCTGCACCTGTAAGGACGAAGAAAAAGAAGAAAAAGACCGGCACATCTGTGGAAGACCTTCTCAGCATGATAGACAACGACCTTAAATGAACGTGACGGCGAAAGCCGTTCCCGCCTTTATGACTGGAGTATGTTATGTTCGGTAAAAAGAAAGAATTGCAGGCAAAAACGGATCTCACCCCTTTAAAGTACATCGCTGAAAGCATACAGGCGGATCACAGGGAGCTTGTGACCCGTGAGGTGGAATCACTGGATGAGCTGCGCAAGATACAGGCATCCTTTGATGACGTGCTGGCAGCGGATGCCTCAGCAAAGGAAAAGCTGGGTTCCTTTTCAGGGCTTTTCCGTGAGGTGAGCGAGGCGGCGGAGAGCTTTGCGGATGTCAGGAACAATATCACAGCCGCTGTGACCAAGGCCAGAGGGGATATGGACAGCTTTGAGACCTCCGCACAGAACGTGCTGGGCAGCTTTGAGGAAATGTCCCACACCATAGAGCGGTTCAACGCCTCCGTGGAGAGGATATCCAGCTTTATCGACGGCATCACGGACATCGCCTCCCAGACCAACATCCTTGCCATAAACGCATCCATTGAGGCTGCACGTGCAGGTGAAGCGGGCATAGGCTTTGCTGTGGTGGCGCAGGAGGTAAAGCAGCTTGCGGACGAGATAAAGCGCCTTGCGGCTGCGGCTGATACAGGTCTGGAGGATGTGAACAACGGCACCCGCATGATAAATGACAGTGTGTCTGCGGTGCGTGCATCCATATCCGACGGCTACGAGAACGCCCGCTCTGCGGATAAGTCCTTTGCCCAGATATCCGAGGCGGTGACAGGCGCCGACGAGGTGCGTGAGCGGATAAAGAAGGCATCTCATCTTGCAGGGCGTGAGCTTGAAAGTGTTGATATGAACTTCTCTCAGCTTGAAAACAGCTACAGCCTCGTAAGGCAGCACATAGAAGCCGCCAACGACCTTGGCACCACCAAGGGGATATACTTTGACAGCATAGACAATATGTGCGGCCAGATAGTCCCCTTCACGGAAAGCGTGACACAGGCGGGCTGACGGCAAATTACAGATTCGGACAGTGTATGTATGGAATACTTTTTTTCTGATGATTTCGATGTTATAGTGGTGGGAGCCGGACACGCCGGGGTAGAGGCCGCACTTGCTGCGGCACGCCTTGGTGCAAGGACGGCTCTTTTTACCATCTCACTGGATGCCATAGCCAATATGCCCTGCAACCCCTCCATAGGCGGCACGGCAAAGGGGCACCTTGTGCGTGAGATAGATGCTCTCGGGGGACAGATGGGCAAAAGTGCCGATGCCTGCTTTATACAGAGCCGTATGCTCAACCGAGGCAAGGGGCCTGCGGTACATTCCCTGCGTGTCCAGGCGGACAGGGTCATGTACCACAATCACATGAAAAGGGTCTGCGAGGAGCAGCAGGGGCTTTTCATCAAGCAGGCGGAGGTAGCAGGCATCACCCTGAACGGTGATAAGACCGCAGTTACAGGGGTATACACCACCCTCGGGGCAAAATACGGGGCGAAGTGTGTCATAATCGCCACAGGCACCTATCTGGGGGGCATGATACACGTAGGCGAGATATCCTATGCATCAGGCCCCGACCACACCCTGCCCGCCACACACCTGACAGAGAGCCTTGCAGAGACGGGGCTTTCCCTGCGCCGCTTCAAGACAGGCACCCCCTCACGGGTACACAGGCGCAGCATAAATTTTGATGCCCTGGAGCGGCAGGACGGGGACGAGGATATACAGCCCTTCTCCTTTGAGACACCAAGGGAGGGGCTTAAAAACAAGGTATCCTGCTACATCGCCTACACCAACGAGGAAACTCACCGCATAATCCGTGAGAACATCGGCCGCTCCCCCATATACTCGGGGCGGATACACGCCATAGGCCCCAGATACTGCCCCTCCATAGAGGACAAGATCATGCGCTTTGCGGACAGGCAGCGGCACCAGCTTTTCATTGAACCTATGGGGCTTGATACGGATGAATTCTATCTTCAGGGAATGTCCTCCTCTCTGCCGGAGGATGTGCAGACAGCCTTCCTGCGCAGCATAAAGGGGCTGGAGAACGTGGAGATAATGCGCAACGCCTATGCCATAGAGTACGACTGCGTTGACCCCCAGGAGCTGTCCCACACCCTTGAATGCAAGCGGATAAGGGGGCTGTACGGGGCAGGGCAGTTCAACGGCACCTCCGGCTATGAGGAGGCTGCCGCACAGGGGCTCATAGCGGGGATAAATGCCGCAAGGAGCGCACAGGGGAAGAAGCAGATAAGCCTTTCCCGCTCCTCCTCCTACATAGGCACCCTCATTGATGACCTGGTCATAAAGGGTGTCAGCGACCCCTACCGCATGATGACCAGCCGCAGCGAGTACAGGCTCATACTCAGGCAGGATAATGCGGATGAAAGACTCACTCCTCTGGGGCACGACATAGGGCTCATATCCGATGAGCGGTACGAGGGCTTTCTTAAAAAGCAGGAGCAGATAAACAACGAGATAAAGCGGGTACAGACTGCGGTCATAAGACCCGGTGAGGAACTCAATGAAATGCTCACCCAAAAGGGGAGCGCCCCCATATCGGAGCCTGTAAAGGAAGCGGCTCTTATAAAGCGCCCCGGAGTAGGCTACGATGATGTCATGCGCTTTGATGAGAATGCCCCTGCCCTTTCCTACGAGGTAAGGGAGCAGGTAGGGCTGAAGATAGAGTACGAGGGCTACATCTCCCGCCAGCTTGCGGACATAGAGCACATGAAGAAGCTGGAGGAAAAGCGCCTTCCTGCTGACATCGACTACACCAAGGTCAAGGGCTTGAGCCTTGAAGCGGCTGAAAAGCTGAACAGGATACGCCCGGACAACATCGGTGAGGCAGGGCGCATATCAGGGGTATCTCCGGCGGATGTGGCGGTGCTTATCATAATGAATAATGCACAATGAAATGAAGAATGAATAGCTTGTTTGCTTCTTTGGCAGCCGGAGTACAAGTGTACAGTGTACAATGTACAGTGTACACTCGGATTGCCCTCGTTACTAAAAAGGGAAAAAAATGACTAAGAAAGATCTGGAGCGCACCATAAAGGCAGGGGATGCCGGGGGCGTGTACTTTATATACGGCACGGATGCCTATACTGTGGGGGAGCTTGCCCATGCGCTGCGGGACAGCGTTGTGAGTCCCGATGAGCGCACCTTCAATCTCCACGAGTATCAGGCGAAGGAAATGGACATTGATGAGGTCATAGGCTCCTGTGAGGCTCTGCCCATGTTCGCCGAGCGGGTGTGTGTCACCGTGTGCGACCTTGACCTTGAGACCCTTCGCATATCGGACAAGCTGAAGCCCCTGTACAAGGAGATAGAGGAGCTGCCCGACACCACGGTGCTCATCTTCTACACCGATGCGGCGGATCTGTGCGCCGGCAAGAAAAAGCCCACGGACAAGAACAAGCGTATGCTTGACAAAATAGCCAAGTCGGGGAACGTGATAGTCTGCGACAAAATGACCTCCGGTGAGGCTGCAAGGGAGATAGAGGCAAGGGTCAGGGGAAACGGCGGCAGCATAACACGCTCTGCGGCAAGCCTTATCTACACCCGCTGTGTGTCGGATCTGCGCACCGCCATGAACGAGGCGGACAAGCTGTGTGCCTACACCGACAGCATAACCGAAGCGGATGTGGCAGCGCTCACCCCGGAACAGGATGACACCAAGGTCTACGCCCTGACGGATGCCATTGCGGCAGGCGACAGGGAAAGGGCTGTCAGCTGCTTCGGCAAGCTGATGGAGAGCCGCACGGATCCCATATATCTGCTGTACATCATCACAGGCAGCATAAACGACATCTACAAGGCAAAGCTGGCACAGCTGGGGGGGCGCACCAAGGCGGACTACATGAACGACTGCGGCATACCCAAGGTTTTTGCCTTCAAGGCGGACAATGCCTTTTCTGCGGCATCACGGGCGGACATCAGCCGTTTGCGCCGTGCGATGAAAATACTCAGCGACACGGACATTGCGGTAAAATCGGGGGCTCTCCCGGACATCGCCATAGAAGAAGCGATAATAAAGATAATGTAGGATCAGGAATGAAGAATGAAACGTTCTGGCGGGACTTTTGGCTGGCTGCTCCCCTCATTGACTGCTGCACCTGGGCTTTGCTGTCAGCTGTTCCCTTGCCTGATTTCTTGCTTCTTGCTTGACTTTTTTGTGCAAATGTGCTATAATTCTGACATGGACTTTAACAGGGCGCTGACCCTGTGATATACATAAAGGGGGTGCAGGGCGTGAACAAGACCAAAAGCTATAAGGTAGCCGTGGGCGGCGTTGTCTGTGCCCTGTGCCTTACACTTATGTTCCTGACGGGGGTGTTCCCCCTTCTCAATATTGCCATACCCATATATGCGGGTGCCATGATGATAGTGGTAGCCCACGAGGTCAGCAGCGCCTGGGCGTTTGCGGCATACTTTGCGGTGTCCCTGCTGTCGTTGTTTCTGACCCCGGACAAGGAAGCATCAACGCTTTTTATCTTCTTCTTCGGGTACTATCCCATACTCATGCCCTATCTGCGGAAGATAAAGCCCCTGATACTGCGGGTCATAGTGAAGTTTGCCCTTTTCAACGGGGTGATGATAGTATGGTACAAGGCCATCACCTTTGTCATGGGTGTGTATGACTTCCTTGGTAATTTCCGCATACTGGGGCAGTATTTCCTTGTGGGTGTGTTTGCCTTCATCAACCTTGTGTTCATGCTGTACGACTACACTATCACATCCATTGAGGAGCTTTATGTGGAGTGGTTCCGCCCCACATATTTCGGAAAGAAGAGAAAGGAAAAGGGTGAGCCCCGGCAGGCAGATGCCAAGGGCTGAAAACAGGATATGAGGATACGTCGCAAGAAGTGGGCACGCCCTGAGCTGGCCGAATGCCCCTATTATACAGATAATACGGAGGATATGGCGGGGAAATGGCGGCAGCTCTTTCCCCATCCCGAGAGGGAGCTGTATCTTGAGGTAGGCTGCGGGAAGGGTCACTTTGCCGCCGCCCATGCCCTGAGATTCGGGGACATAAACATAATAGCCGCAGACATAAAGGCGGATATGCTGGGTGTGGCAAGGCGCAATATCGAGAGCATATTCGCCGAGGCAGGACACACCAATGACAACCTATACCTTGCCTGCTTCAATGTGGCGGACATTTCCCGCTTCATGGGAGCCGAGGACAGGATAGGCCGCATATACATAAACTTCTGCAACCCCTGGAACAGGGGCAAGCACAACAAGCGCAGGCTTACCCACCCCAGGCAGCTGATGCAGTACAGGCAGATACTTGTGCCGGGGGGAGAGATACACTTCAAGACCGATGACGACACCCTTTTTGCGGATTCCCTTGAATACTTCGCAGAGTGCGGCTTTGAGCCCCTGCTTGTTACATATGACCTTCATTCCGAGGGCATTGCCGATTCCTTCCCCACGGAGCATGAGCGTATGTTCTCCGAGGAGGGCATAAAGATAAAGTACGCCCGCATGAGAATGAAGGACATGGAGCAGCCATGATAAAGGAGCTGCTCTCCCCCGGGGAATGTGCTCGCTGTCGGGAATGCTGCGTGTTCGAGGCGGGAGAGGCCTTTGCCCTGCCTGTCATAACCGACAGGGTAAGGGACATATGCCGCAGGGAATTCCCCCTTGTGCGCTTTGCGGAAAGACCCGGGGGAGGATATATGTTCGATATCCGCAGCTATGCGGACGAAAACGGTCTGTGCCCCTGTCCGGTGCTGACCCCGAAAGGCTGTGCCCTTGGGGATGACAAGCCCTTTGAATGCAGCATCTTCCCCCTGCGTGTCTGCTCCGACGGGGACTATGCATATATCGTCCTTGACAGTGCCTGTCATGTTATGGAAAGCAAGGACACCAACGTGATAAAGGAATATCTCCGTGGCGGAAAAGGGGAGAGAATAGTGAAGGAAGCGGCAGAAACAGGCTGCATACGCCCCTTCCCCTGTGATCGCAGCATCATTTTATACAAAGGAAAGACGGAACATGAGAATAATCAAGCCAGGCTTTGAATATGTCAGCGCACCGGACGGGGCAACAGCCCTGCGCAATATAGAGATGTGCGGGCGCACCTGCTACAAGAGCGAGGACAAGATGACCGAGGAGAGCGCCGCCCGCTTTATTGCAATGATAATCAAATCCGGGCACACAAGCGTGCTCGAGCACGAGAAGGTCACTGTAAAGATAGTCTGCGACAGGGGCGTCACCCACGAAATAGTGCGCCACAGGATGGCAAGCTACAGCCAGGAGAGCACCCGCTACTGCAACTACTCCAAGGACAAATTCGGCAATGAACTGACATTTATCGAGCCCTGCTTCCTTGAAAGGGGCACGGAGCTGTACTCCATATGGGAAAAGGGGTGCAGGGATGCGGAGGAGAACTACTTTGCCATGATAAAGGCTGGTGCCAAGGCGGAGGAGGCACGCTCCCTCCTGCCAAACTCCATAAAGACGGAGATAGCCGTTACAATGAACTTCCGTGAATGGCGGCACTTCTTCGGCCTGAGACTGTCCTCCCGGGCACACCCCCAGATGAGGGAGATAGCCCTCATGCTCTTTGAGGACATGAAGAGCCGTTATCCTGTTATCTTTGACGACATAAAGGCGGAGTGAACATGAACATAGCCATAGACGGGCCTGCGGGAGCAGGGAAATCCACCATAGCACGGGCGGCTGCAAGGAAGCTGGGCTATATCTACGTGGACACAGGGGCGCTGTATCGGGCTGTTGCCTGTGAGTGCCTTTCAAGAGGAATAGACATAAAGGACACGGCTGCCGTAGAGGCGGCACTTCCCGGTATACGCCCCTCCCTTGCCTTTGCGGACGGAGAGCAGCACGTACTGGTAAACGGCAGGGATGTGAGCGGGGAGATACGCACCCCCGAAATATCCATGGCAGCATCCGCCGTATCTGCCATACCCGCTGTAAGGCGGTTCCTGCTTGACACCCAGAGGGATATTGCCGCAAACAACGACGTTATCATGGACGGGCGGGACATAGGCACGGTCATACTGCCAAATGCCCAGGTGAAGATATTTCTCACCGCCTCCCCGGAGGAAAGGGCGAGACGGCGCTGCAAAGAGCTGGAAGAAAAGGGAACACCTCAGCCCTTTGAGGAAGTGCTCAGGGACATAAAAAAGCGTGACCACGACGACATGACCCGGAAGGAAGCCCCCTTGAAACAGGCTCCCGATGCGGTGCTTGCGGATACCACCGACCTTGACCTGGAGGGTGCCATCGCACTTGTAACGGGCATTATAGAGGATAAGACATGAACGCATTTGTAAGATACGTTGTCATAGGCGTGTACAAGCTGTTCTACAACTTCAAAATAGAGGGCTGGGAGAACGTCCCCAAGGAAGAGCCTGTGATAATCGCCTGCAATCACCGCAGCTATGCGGATCCCGTGCTTGTCACCATGCCCATGAGGCGGCCTGTCACCTACATGGCAAAGGAGGAGCTGTTCAAAAACAAGCTCTTTGCCTGGTTCATACGGGGCCTTGGCGCATTCCCCATAAGGCGGGGCGCAGGGGATATGGCTGTCATCAACGACTGTGCGGACATACTTGCAGGGGGCAAGAACCTGGTCATCTTCCCCGAGGGCACCAGACAGAAGGAAAACAAGGTGGGCAGGGGGAAGACAGGCGTTGCCATGATAGCAGGGCTGTCAGGCGCTCCCGTGCTGCCCATGGGGATAGTATTCGAGGGGGAAAAGCTGGGGCTTTCCTTCCGCAAGAAGCTGCGCCTTCGCATAGGTAAGGTCATCTCCCCGGAGGAACTGGCAGTGGACGTAAACGACCACTCCACCATGAGGGCTGCCAAAAAGCGGATTATGGCGGCGATAACGGAGCTTGTGGAGGGCACCCCCGGTGAGGCGCTCCCCGCAGAAGGCACCGGAGACAGCGGACAATGAGCAGCATCACCGTTGCCAAGACCGCCGGCTTCTGCTTCGGTGTGGACAGGGCGGTAAAGCTTGCCTACTCCGAAAAGGGGCGCTGCTGCACCTTAGGCGAGATAATCCACAACAAAAGCGTCACCGACGATCTGGCAGCCAAGGGCGTGCGGATAATAGACGACCCCTGTGAGGCACAGCCGGGGGAAAGGGTGATAATCCGCTCCCACGGTGTGGGCAGTGATGTGTACAGGCGGCTTTCGGAGCTTGGCATCGACTACGATGACGGCACCTGTCCCTTTGTCCGCCGCATACAGAAGATCGTGGAAAAATGCACCGCCGAGGGCACCCTTGTGGTTATTGTGGGGGATGCAGACCACCCGGAGGTGCAGGGAATAGCCGGACACGGCGGGGATAATGTCACCATAATCCCCGATACAACGGCACTTGCGGCATATTTGAAAAATATTTGTAAAAAATGCAAAAAAAAGGTTGCAATTATGCCGCAAACGACGTATAATATAAATGTGTGGCAAAAATGCCGTGAGATAGCCGAGGGTTTCCCCGGTGCCGAGGTGTACGATACCATATGCCGGGCAACAGGGGACAGACAGACCGAGGCGCAGGCTCTGGCACAGACCTGCGACGTGATGATAGTCGTGGGGGGCATAAACAGTGCCAACACAAGGCGGCTGTATGAGATATGCAGGGCGCACTGCGGGCAGACCTTCTTCATACAGGAGGCAGCAGACATTGATGTGATGATACCCTCGGGTATTTTGCATAAGGGTGATCTTCGGATAGGGATCACCGCCGGTGCATCAACGCCGGCACATATAATCAAGGAGGTACGAAACCACATGAGCGAGAAAATTTTAGATGAGGACTTTAACTTTGAGGAGGAGCTTGACGCTTCTTTTAAAAGAATATATACCGGTAACAGGGTGAAAGGAACAGTTGCGGCCATCGGCAATACAGAAGTCGTTGTTGACCTGGGCGCAAAGCAGTCGGGTTATATTCCCATCGACGAGTTCACTGACGATCCTGACGGTGAGATGGTTAAAGTCGGCGACGAGGTAGAGGCTATCGTTGTAAAGATCAACGACACCGAGGGCACTGTATCCCTCTCCAAGAAGAGAGTGGATGCAATGAAGGGCTTTGATGACATCATCAAGGCTTCCGAGGAGGACAGCATCCTTGAGGGCACTGTATCCGCAGTGGTCAAGGGCGGCGTCATCATCATGTACAAGGGCGTAAGGATATTCATCCCCAAGTCTCAGGCTACTGTACGCAGGGATGAGGATCTTGAGAAGCTGGTAAAGACCGTGCAGAAGTTCAAGATCATTGAAGTAAATGCACAGAGGAACAGAGCCGTAGGCTCCATCAGACAGGTGCTTGAGGCAGAGCGCAAGGAAGCTCAGGCCAAGTTCTGGGAAACCGCAGAGGTAGGCGATGTATACAAGGGCGAGGTAAAGAGCCTCACATCCTATGGTGCATTTGTTGACCTGGGCGGCATCGACGGCATGGTACACATCTCCGAGCTCTCCTGGGACAGGATCAAGAATCCCGCAGAGGTCGTAAGCGTTGGGGATATCCTGGAGGTATACATCAAGGAGCTGGATCCCGAAAAGGGACGCATCTCTCTTGGCTACAAGAGAGAAGAGGACAATCCCTGGGTGAAGTTCACCAACGAGTACTCCGAGGGTGACGTTATCACAGGCAAGGTAGCATCCATCACACCCTTCGGTGCATTTGTAAGGATCATACCCGGCATTGACGGCCTTGTTCACATCTCCCAGCTTGCCGACAGAAAGGTGGGCAACGTCAAGGAGGTCGTAAACGTAGGCGATGAGGTATCTGCAAAGATAACCGAGATCGACGCTGACAAGAAGAGGATCAGCCTCTCCATGAGAGCACTTCTTGAAAACTCCGGCGAAGACGCAGCAGAAGAAGAATAACCAACAAAACTATCCGAACGGGGGGTGGGGGCATGGCTCCCATCCCCCGCTTACTATATACCGATGTACTGCGGGGAAGAATATGAACACACAATCCGAAAATGACATCTTTGCCCTTGACATTGGCACCCGTAATGTGGTGGCAATGCTGTGCCGAAACGAGGGGGACTGCTTTGAGGTGCTGGAATACGTCAGCGTTCCCCACAGCACCCGCTCCATGGCGGACGGTCAGATAGAGGATATAGGCCTTGCGGCACAGACGGTGTCGAAGGCTGTGGCGAAGCTGTCGGAAAAGACGGGGCTCAGCTTTGAAAGGGTATGCCTTGCAGCCGCAGGGCGCTCCCTTGTGACCCACTCCGACCGTGCGGAGCAGTCTGTTGACCCGGAAAAGAGCATCACCGCCGCAGATGTGAAGAGCCTGGAGCTGCAGGCGGTGTCACAGGCGCAGGACAGCCTTTCCGGGGAGAACTCCGCTGTGAGATACTACTGCGTAGGACACAGTGTCACATCCTATACCCTTGACGGCTACCCCATCAGCAACCTTGAAGGCCACAGGGGGGAGAACATAGGGGTGCAGGTCATTTCCGCATTTCTGCCCTCCACGGTGGTGGAGAGCCTGTACGAGGTGGCAAAGCGGTGCGGGCTGACCGTTTCGAGCCTGACACTGGAGCCTATGGCAGCAATGAGTGTGATAATCCCTCCGGAGTTGCGGCTGATCAATGCGGCTCTTGCGGATATAGGGGCAGGCACTGCGGATATTGCCGCCGCAAAGGATGGCAGCATCATAGGCTACCGCATGGCGACTGTGGCAGGGGATGAGATAACCGAGGAGATAGCCCGCCGCTTCATAGTGGATTTTGACACCGCAGAGCGCATAAAGACATCCTCCGATGAGAGGATAGAATTTACGGATATTTTAGGCTTTGAGCACACCATAGACCGCAGTGAGGTGGAGGCTGCCGTAAAGGACACCCTTGAGGAGCTGGCAAGGGCTGTATCCGAGGGGATACTCTCCGCAAACGGGGGCACTGCCCCGGCGGCTGTGTTCTTAGTTGGAGGCTCCGGGCATCTGAAAGGGCTTTGCAGTGCAGTGGCACAGCACCTTGGTATGTCGGAGAACCGTGTTGCCGTGGGCGGTGTTAACATAAAGAGAAAGATAGCCATGGGGGACAGGGGCGTTATCAGCGGCATAGACCCCTTGCTTGTCACCCCTGTGGGCATAGGCATAACATCCGCAGAGCACACAGGCTATGACTTTACCACAGTCACCCTCAATTCCCGGAAGGTGAGAATGCTTGACACCCGTGATGTAAAATGCGGGCAGCTTTTGCTGTCAGCCGGGTGCCGCACGAATGACATAATCGCAAGGACAGGGCGGGGACTTGTCTTTACCGTAAACGGAGAACGGCGCAGCATAAGGGGCGAAGCAGGCATACCTGCTGTCATAACCATAAACGGAGAGCCTGCCTCCCTGGAGCATCCTGTCCATGCAGGGGATGAGATACTCTTTACCCCGGCAGTGACGGGGAAGAACGCCTCCGTCACCATAGCGGACATTGCGGGGGATACGGATGTGTTCCCTGTGTACGTGGACGGGGCGAAGTACTTTTTCGGCATAACCGCTGTGGTGAACGGCAGGGCGGCACAGCCGGACAGGGCAGTGCAGAGCGGCGATGAAATAGAGATAAGCGTCACATCCACCCTTGCGGAGCTTCTGGATATTTTGCCCCCGGAGTACCATGGCAGGACATTCACAAAGGGGGGGCGGCACCTCGAGCCGGGGTATCTGCTGGACAGCGGTGACAGGCTTGTGAGCCACGCACCCCAGACATCTATGGCACCGGCGGCGGAGGAAGCCCACGAGCCGGAGGCTCTGCCCCCGGAGAAGGACACATCAGCGGCGGGGGATAAGCCCTTTACCGTCATCCTCAACGGCGTTCCCACAGCCCTTGAAGGGAATAAGGACGGCTCCGGGCACATATTCCTGGAGCTTATGGCAATAGCGGATATAGATACATCGTCACCGCCTCCGGGAGGGAATATGCTCCTTAAAATAAACGGCCGTGATGCGGCGTTTATGGATCCCCTAAACGACGGGGACGAGGTAATTATCAGGTGGGATGAGTGACAAAGGTCACCGTGTTTGAAAAGGAGTGCATCATGTCTGGTTTGAGCATAATGAGGACAGTATCTGATCACGGCATACTGCGCTGTGACAGCCGGAACAGGATATTCGGCACGGCTGACCCCGGGCAGAGTGTGAAAATGCGCCTGTCCCGCAGGGGTGAGGTCATCTTTGAGGGGAGCACACAGGCTGAAACAAACGGCAGGTGGGAGATGTATCTTCCACCTGTCAGCGCCTCCTTTGACCCCTGTGAGCTGTGTGTTTCGGCAGGGGATGAGCAGCTTACAGTCACCGACCTGCTGTTCGGGGAGCTGTTCCACATCAGCGGCCAGTCCAATATGGAGCTGCCTGTGTACCGCACCATAGACCCATTTGACCCCCATACCCCCAAGGAGAACAGGTATATAAGGGAGTTCCGTGTGCCTGTGACCCCCACCTTCGGGGAAAATGAAGAGTATGAGGACTTTCAGGGAGGCTCGTGGGAATGTGCCGTGGGAGAGCCCCTTATGCAGATGAGCGGTGCGGGGGTGTACTTTGCTCAGACACTGTTCGAGAGTTATGATGTGCCCATAGGGCTCATCAACACAGCCGCAGGGGGCGCACCCGTGGAATCCCGCCTGCCCTGCTCCATACTGCGCTCCTTCGGGAAATACGACTCCTTCCTTGATGAGTGTACCCGCCCCGGCTACATGGAGGCCACTACCGAGAAGGACAGGGAGAAATACCGCCTGTGGTGTGAGGATATGGAGAGCCGGGATGAGATATCCGGGCAGATATTCAGCCTTGATGACCTTCAGGGGAAATGTGAGATACCCTTCTATTTCAGGGAGGATGAACGGTTCAGGGGCTTTTCAGGGCGGGTGTGGTTCAGAAAGACCTTTGTCATCCCCGATGATGCCAAGCTTGATGGGGATGTGCTGCTGTCCCTCGGTGTAATGACGGATGCGGACATTGTGTATGTAAACGGGGCAAAGGTGGGGGAAACGGGCTATATGTACCCCCCCAGACTTTATGACATTCCCGCAGGGGTGCTGAAATACGGTGAGAATACTGTCCTTGTGCGACTTGAGGTGCGCACAGGCAACGGCGGCTTTGTCAAGGGAAAGCGCTACTGCCTTAAAGCAGGGGACAGGATAATTGACCTTTCCGGCGAGTGGGAGTATGCAATTGCCGCAGAGGCACCTTATCTGGAGCCTGATGTGTTCTTCCAGGGGCTGCCCCTCTCCATGTATGCCGCCATGACCGCCCCCACCTTTAACCTTAACTGCACAGGGCTCATCTGGTATCAGGCGGAGTCCAACGGCAACTGGGAGGATTATCCCGCCCTGTTTGCCGCCTTTGTGGAGATGTACCGCAGTCGGTGCGGCTATGATATACCTGTGGTGTTCGCACAGCTGCCCAATTTCGACGACCCTTCGGGGGGGATACCCGACGAGAGCTGGTGCCATATCCGTGAGGCGCAGCGCAGCTGCCTTGCCATACCCGGCACTGCCATGACCGTGAACATTGACATTGGCGAATCCAACGACCTTCATCCAAGAAATAAGTGGGACGTGGGTAGGCGCCTTGCCTATGCCGCACGGAGGCTCATATTCGGGGATGATGTAAAGGAAAGCGCCCCTGTAAGTGCCGCCGTCACAGGGCAGGGGGAGCTGCTCCTCACCCTCACCAACAGCGGCAGCCTTGCCGCAAGGCGCACCCCCATGAAGGGCTTTGCGGTAACAGATGAAAAGGGTATTTCCCATCCCGCCTGCGGCGTGTTGTGTGAAAATGGGGTCACAGTGTCCTTTGACAAGGGGATCTCCCCTGTTTCGCTGCGGTACCTGTGGGAAAATGACCCGGATATGGCGGAGCTGTACTGCGGTGAGCTGCCTGTCACCCCCTTTGAGCTGCCTGTTGACCCGGTGTGATCCCGTCCGCAATTTCCACTTGATTTTACGCAAGTATTGACTTGATGAAGGGCGTTTTTTCGTTTATAATGTACAAAACAACTGAAAGGAGTCTCCAATAATGGATTCTATGTTCCGCTCCCAAGGAATGAGGATAATTGCGGCAGCGGCGGCTGTGATGTGCATGATGTCCGCCTGCGGGAAAAGCACCGATGCAGGTACAGCCCCCTCCACGGAGGAAACGGCTGTACAGGCGGAGGAAGAGCTCTTTGACGAAAGTCTGTATGAGGACAACACGGAAATGATCCCCCTTGAGGATCTGAAGATAGTTTCCTTCTTCACCTTTGAGGAGGATGACATATCAGCCTTTTCAAACCGTGGGGACAGGGATACCACTGTGCTGTCCGTCACCGATGAGTTTGCAAAGGGGGGCAAGAAAGCCCTTGCTGCCACAGGGCGCACGGAGAGCTGGAACGGTCCTGCCCTGAAGCTGGACGGACTTTGCGAGCCCTATGAGGAATACCTCATCAGTGCGGCAGTGATGACAAGGGAGCACAGCCCCGTCACCATGAGCCTTCAGTACACCGATGAGAGCGGCGAGACCATATACACCAACCTTGCCAGAAGAAAGGGCACGGACTGGCTCACCTTCACCCAGGTAAAGGTCTCCTACTCCGAGGGCATGAAGGATGTGTACATCTACTTTGAGGGAGGTACGGACGACATGTTTGTGGATAATCTCAACATTGCAAAGATGCCCTCTGCCAATATAGAAAACGACCTTGTGTCCCTGTCGGAGCTGTTTGCCGATGATTTCAGGGTGGGGACTGCCATAACCCCCGCCGATATGTCCTCAAGAGGGGTCATGGCACTTACTGAGAAGCATTTCTCCGCAAGCCTTACCTGCGGCAATGAAATGAAGCCCGACTATGTGCTTGACCATGATGCCACCATTGCCTACTTTGAGGAGACAGGGGACGACGAGACCCCGAAGGTGAGCTTTGAAAAGGCAAAGCTCGTTCTTGACTACGCAAGGGAGAACAATATCCCCATGCGTGTACACACCCTTGTGTGGCATTCACAGACACCCACATGGTTTTTCAAGGAAAACTGGGATATGTCCGGGGAATGGGTGTCCGCCGACAAAATGACCCGCCGGATGGAGAACTACATCAAGGCATACTTTGAGGAGCTGACCTCACTCTATCCCGACATCGACTTCTATGCCTGCGACGTGGTAAACGAGGCATGGATGGAGGACGGAAAGCCCCGCAAGCCCGGCTGTCGTGAGGAACAGGGGGAGGCTGCCTCCTGCTGGGTGCAGGTCTACGGTGACAATTCCTTTATTGAAAAGGCATTCACCTATGCGAGAAAGTACGCCCCCGAGGGCTGCAAGCTCTACTACAACGATTACAACGAATACATGGACGTGAAGATGAACGCCATATACACCATGGCGGAGGATCTCAAGGCAAAGGGGCTTATAGACGGCATAGGGATGCAGTCTCACCTGGATGTAAGAGGCGGCACGGATCCCTTCCCTTCCGTTTCCATGTACAACAGGGCTCTGGACAAGTACAGCGAATTAGGTCTTGACATACAGGTGACGGAGCTTGATGCCACTGTCACCGCAGGCACAGGCACCGATCTCTTTGAGGCTCAGGCTGAATATTACAAGGGCATAGTATCCGCCATCTACGACCACAGGGAGAACGTCTCCGCCCTTATCTTCTGGGGCATCACAGATGACAGGAGCTGGAGGGCAAACGGTCAGCCTCTGCTCTTTGACCGCACCTACAAGGCAAAGCCCGCTTTCTACTCTATCGCCGAAATAGTGGATAATGAATGATGATGCATAATGAAGTATGATCGTGTCAGCGTCAGTGTGCAGCCGGACAGTGATGCGTGCTTTATTCCATTGGCTGCATAAAGACCATGCTCATACAGAAGCGTTCAGCCACAGGATCTCCGGTTTAGAGCCGAATGTCCTGTGGCTTTCTATTGACAGTGCGGCAATGTCTTAATATGTTACTGACATTAACCGTGATCTGGAGGCATTATGAATAAACCAAGGTTTACTGTTGTGATACCTGCTCACAATGAGGAAAAGTATATAGGCAAATGTCTTCGTGCAGTGATCAGCGCATCTGAATATGTGAGGCCTGATACCGTAGAGATGATCGTTGTCGCAAACAGATGCACCGACAAGACCGTTTCGATAGCAAAGCACTATGGAGCAAGAGTTTTGATAAACGATGAAAAATGTATCGCTGCTATCAGAAATACAGGGGTAAGATCATCAAATGGTGAGATAGTTGTAACAGTAGATGCAGACAGCCTGATGACAAAGCACTCGCTTGCTGAGATAAGGGAAAAGCTTGAAAGCGGTAAATATATAGGCGGCGGCACTGTGCCGATGTTTGACAGGATGTCTGTGGGAATAGCTGTTTCATCACTTTATGTTGCAATCAATCTTTTGCCTGTTATGACAAAAAACGGCGGCTTCGTCAGTGGTGCCATGTTCTGGTTTTATAAGCGGGACTTTGAAGCTGTGAACGGATTTGATGCTGCCCTTATAAGTCTTGAAGATATGGATTTTGCTTTGCGGCTGAAAAAATACGGGAAGCGGAAAGGCAAGAAATACGGGACTCTGAAACATTCGTATGTTCTGACATCATCACGGAAATTCGATGAATTTGGTGACTGGTATCTTATTAAGGAGCGAAAACTGACAAAACGTATTTTCACCGGGAAAGACCGTCAGGCAGCGGATAGTTTCTATTATGATGTACGATAGATCCTGATCTATCTTAAGCAGCCGGATAAAGGCAGCCCCGAAGCGCTGTGAAACGCTTCGGGGCAAAACTGTTTATGGGTCAGTCATCAGATAGTGGAATTGTACACTCGCACAAGCGGCTCAATGCCCGTCGGAACGCTCCGTTATGGATCCTGCATCGTTCATTGTCTTGATATTGCCAGTGCCCTTATGAGGTTGATGCCCAGCATAAGGCATACTACGCTGATGCACACCAGCCACATGAGAGGATCCAGCTTCATGGCAGGGAAAAAGCACATCGCCGCTGTGTAGTATGCCGTGATGAGCAGTACGGATACACCGGCTTTGATGCCTGCCGCCCGTTCGGGGCGGGAGCCGAAGGTCTGCTTGTCATAGCCTGTGGCAACAAGCTCCAGGAGCCCTGTGAACAGGAACATCACCATGGAAAAGCCTAAAAACAGCGGGACATTGCGGTCTGTGCCGGGGGAGGAGAAGATCTGTATGTCCTGGGTGGTGCTGTCGTAGTCAAAGTCGTGCTGAACGATGTAATCCGTGTATACGCTCCTGATGGGGAAGCTGTACAGGAAGAGCACCCCCACGGCGATAAAGCATATGCAGTTGAGTACCGCAAAGGAGCGGGTGTCCTTTGTGGTAAGGAGTGTTTTCTCCTCATGGGGCTTTGCGGCAGGGTCATCCGGGGACGCCTTGTCTGCTGCGGCACCGAATACGGTGAGCATAAGGCATATAAGCGCAACGCCCGTAAGGGTGAAGGGAATGGCAGATGCAGAAAGCGCAGCTATTACACAAAGGGCGCAGATGCAAAACTGTGCAGTCCTTGCCACGCTGAGGGTGCGGCGCATATGAAGTGCGGTCATGGGGTAGGAGGAGGCGCGTTCTGCCGCCTTTAAAAGCTTGTCCCCCGTAAGACCAGTGTGCTTTGACAGCACCGTGAAGAATATCTTCAGCATGGTGCGGTAGGATACCATGTGGGAAAGGCATATCCACAGCATCACCGCCTGACCTGTACCCTGAATGAGGGGGATGTAGAAGTATCCGGAGCTGTATACACTGCTGTCAGTGGTGTAGAGCACGGAAAGTATGCCGGAAACTGCCGCAAGTGCTGCTGTTACCGCCCCTGCCCCGGACACATCGGAGAGCACTCCGGTAAAGCCGGGGTCAATTGCTTTTTCGTTAGCCTTGATAATGCTTCCGCTTATCCGGGCTCCCCTAAGGCACAGGGCGAGTATCAGCTGTGCAGCAAGGATGATGCAGAACACCAGTATCCCCGAAACGAGAACACCGTCCGCCCCCTCTGTCTTATGCAGCCGCAGGGAGAGCATATATCCGGCGGCCTGGGCACACAGCGCTGCGAAGGCGAGCACAGTATGGGGCTGGGCAATAGTATCCGCAATAATGGAGAGGGGGTTCTTCTCCTGAGTTGTGTTTTCAGTCATATTCTGCTCCTGAGAGTAGTATTTATAGGCATATAGCTATACATATCCATTATATATCATATGCCCCCCGATGTCAAGGCTTTTTTCGGGTCAAGGAGGGGGGAGGGGGATACATTCATAGTAAAATTTCCACAAACAAACATCAAAATTTACTGTTACTATTGACAAAGATGATAAATTATGCTATAATCTATACAAAGCCTGTGCCCCTGTTGGGGCGGCTGTAATGAGTATCCGACATGAGGGTGATAGCTTTGAACGATAAGAGCAAGGGGCTGCTTGATAGTATCGTAGCCGAAACAGTGGGCATCTGTGACCCCTGTCTGATATATCTTGTGTCCTCAAAGACCGGCACCGACGGCACATTAAAGTCGCTGAAGCTGTGCGTGGTCACGGATACGGCGGACAACAGCGCCGTGGAAAGGGCACTGCTGCTTGGTGTCAACAGCGACATCCCCTGCGACTTCATAGTCTACGGCAAGACCGAGTGGGATGAGCTTACGGACGATGACTGCACCTTTGCCTACAGGGTGGACAACGGCGGGGAGAAGCTATATGTCAAGGGGCAGTAAGAAGACCGACAGCAAGCGGTATTATGACTGGATATACCATGCGTGGATAGACCGCCTGTCCGCCGAGATGCTCAGACAGGACAAAAGGCTCTACGATGCGGCGGCATTCCACTGCCAGCAGTGCATCGAAAAGGGGCTCAAGGGGTATCTCCTCTACAAGTCACGGAAGCTCCTTGACGGCCATAACCTTACATGGCTGTGCAAGCAGGCGGCGATGCTGGATGAGAACTTCATCCAGTGGATAGATGAGAGCGCCGTGCTAAACCGCTACTATATTGAAACACGCTACCCCGCAGATATGCCCGACTACATAACCGCCGAAACGATAGAGCGGCTGATGTGCATGAGCGGGGAAATGCTGGAATTCATCTGCGATATAACAGGGTTCGACTTTGCAAGCTACCACAAGAGGGGCGCAAAGAAGACCCGCGGGAACGGAGCCGGCGAGTCCGAAAAGGTGCAGGGATCATGATCATCGACTTTCACGCCCATATCTTCCCGGACAGCCTTGCTCCGAGAGCCCTTGCCGCCCTTGTGAGGGGTGTGGACACATCCCCCATGGAGTTCAAGACTGCCCCCTGTACCGACGGCACCGAAAAGGGGCTTGTCCGTGACATGGACAAGGGGGGCATCAGCAGGGCAGTGCTGCTGCCTGTTGCCACAAAGCCTTCCCAGGCAGAGAGCATAAACAAGTGGGAGCTTGGCCTTGACAGCGAAAGGCTCATCCCCTTCGGGGCACATTTCCCGGGGGCAGACAGCCCCGCACAGCTTGAAAGGCTGAAAGAACAGGGCTTTCGAGGCATAAAGCTCCACGGTGAGTTCCAGGGCTTCTATGCGGACGATCCCCTTATCGTGGATGTGTGCCGCAGATGCGGCGAACTGGGGCTTATAGTGGTCTTCCATGCGGGCATGGACTACGAGGACTGCGAAAATGTGCGTGTGACACCGACCCGTGCGGCACGGCTCATGGATAAGCTGTCCCGGACAACGGTGGTGCTGGCTCATATGGGAGGCATAGGCTTCGAGGATGAGGCGGCACGGCTCCTTGCGGGAGCACAGGGGCTCATGGTGGATACCTCCTTTTCGGCGGGTAGGCTGTCGCCTTCCCATATGGGCGACCTTATCGCCGCATACGGAGCGGAGAATGTGCTTTTCGGCACGGATTCCCCCTGGAACAGCGGAACAGATTCAGCGGAGCTTATAGAAGCTGCCGGGCTGTCCTCTGAACAAAGGGAACTTGTTTTCCATAAAAATGCCGAAAGGCTGCTCCATTTGATGTCATAAATCCTACCAATGTGTTAAAGAACAGTTAAATTCCAAAAAAATCACGGCTTTTTGCACAATTTGCAATGTGGTAAATTGTATTTATTGTTAAAAAAGCTGCATATAGATTAATCAATTTGTTCAAAATACCATATTGTAAAAAGTGAGTATAAATGATATAATAATCTATATTAGAGTGCATATGTGTGAGCAAGGATGCGGATGCCTGCATATGTGTGCCGATATGATTTTATAGAAAGGTATTCGGAGGTGTCAGTTGAATGAAGACTTATATCTACACAGCTACCGACGTTCAGGGCAATACCGTCAAGAACCAGCGCATGAACGCGGAAGATGTTAATGACTTCCTTGACAAGATCCACGAAAAAGGGCTTTTCTGCTCGGACTATCGTGAAGCAAGGGGCAATGATAAGAAAAGTATTCATAAGTTCACTACCAAAGAGCTTGCTTACGACTGCCGTCAGATGTCGGCCATGATGACCTCGGGTCTTACCCTTGTAAAGACTCTTGACATCATGCAGCGTGAGCAGGAAAAGCCCGCAAACAAGCAGATCTATCGTGAGGTGTATGAGGAGGTACAGAAGGGTACATCCTTCTCGGAGGCCATCAAGCAGCAGGACGGCGCATTCCCCAATTTCTTCATTTCCATGGTGGAGGCCGGCGAGGCATCCGGTAACCTGGATATGGTAATGCAGAAGATGGAGAAGCAGTACGACAACGATGCCAAGCTCACCAACAAGGTAAAGTCGGCTATGATGTATCCTATGATACTTTGTATCCTCTGCGTGGCTATCGTTATCATCATGTTCACGTTCATCATGCCTACCTTCAAGGATCTGCTCACTGAAGAGGATATGCACGGCCTTACCGGTGCCCTCTTCGCATTCTCTGACGGATTCAAGAAGTTCTGGTGGCTCATACTCATTATTGTTATCGGTCTTGTGTTTGCCATAAGATACGCCCTCAAGGTGCCTGATATCCGTATTAAGTTCGACCAGCTCATCATCAAGATGAAGCCTGTTGGCCCCTTGGTAGTAAAGGTATACACCGCACGCTTCGGCTCTACCCTTGCTTCCCTGTATTCCTCCGGTATCCCCATGGTTGAGTGCCTTGCAAAGTCCTCCTCCATACTCAACAATATGTATGTCTCCAAGAAGTTTGAGACGGTAATAGACGAGGTAAAGCAGGGCGAACAGCTTTCCGCATCCATCCAGAGAACAGGCATATTTGAGTCTATGTTCGTATCCATCATCTACGTCGGTGAGGAATCCGGTGCACTTGACACCATACTCACGAAGTCCGCAGCCTTCTATCAGGAGGAATCCGACGAAGCTATCACCCGTCTGGTAGGCCTTATCGAGCCTGTCATGATCATCTTCATGGGTGTGGCTATCGGTACCGTTATCGCAGGTATCCTTCCCGCGATCTACAACTCTATGGGCAACATCTCCTGACAGATTGCAGGAGGAGAAAATAAACGCAGGGATTACCTGTGAATAATAATGTGAGGTGACGAGAATGCTTTCATTTGATATTACCGATAGACATATACGTATAGTACGTGGTACTGAGGGACGAGGCAGGATCAGAGTTGCATCTGCATCCACGATCGATCTTCAGGAAGGTCTTATCGTGAATGGTCATATAAAAGATATTCCCAAAATGGCAACCATCATCAACGACGAGCTCAAGGCAAGACGCATGGACGACAAAGAGGCTGTTGTAACTCTGTCCTCCAACCTTGTCATATTCAAGGAGCTTGCCATCCCCAAGGCTAAGACCAGCACCGCCCTGCTGACTATGGTAACAAACCAGATGCAGCACACTATGGGCACCGGCGAGGATTACTCCGTAGCCTACTCCATTGCGGGCGAGACCGAGCAGGAGGGCAACACCGCCCTTAAGATACTGGCAACAGCCTGCCCCTTTGAAGTGGTGGATTCCTTCCGCAAGGTATTCCAGATGCTGTCCATCAGCCTGAAATCCGTTACGGTAACCTGCAATGCCATTTCCAGGATCATCCTTTCCGATAAGAAGAACCTGAACAAGATGCCCATGCTGGCAGTTCAGGTGGACCCCACCTTCGTATCCCTCAACCTGTACGAGGACGGGCAGCTTACGTTCTCCCGCTTCGCCTCCATCGACGCAGTTGACTACGACAACTCCGAGGACTACGTATACGAGGCTGTAAACGAGAACATCAACCGTATGATCCAGTTCCAGCGCTCCAGAAACGCTGATATGCCCATCCAGAACGTAACATTCTACGGTGATACATCCGAATACATCCGTCTGACAAACTCCCTTGAGGACAAGGGCATAAACACCTCCCTCCTGGGCGTGCCCAACAACATCGCAGGCTACGAGAACATCGAGTTCCAGGACTATGCAAACGCCATCGGTGCCATGTTCAAGTCCAATAAGGACACCGACCGTATCAACCTGCTTGAAACGGACGCATCCTCCGGCAAGACCGACGTTGGTTCCTCCTTCTTCATCTCCGTTCTGGGCGCATTCGTGCTGTCAGCCGCTGTTGTAGGCGCAGTATGGCTGGGCTTCAACAACGCAGTCAACTCCGACGAGAAGAAGATCGCCGAGCATGATGCCTGGATCAACTCTCAGGAGACACAGGACAAGCTCCTTGAAGTTGACGAGACTCAGGAGAAGATCGACAAGGTGGCTCTCTTCAAGACCGACCTTGACAATGCTGTAAAGAACTACGAATCCATGCCCAAGTTCGAGAGGGCTCTGTATGAGGATCTGAACTCCCTGTTTGAAGAGAATGAGTGCGCAATGGGTACATTCAGATTCGGCAGCGGCCTTGTGGAGGTAGAGCTGTACGGCGAGGGCATAGATGCCATCGACAACGCAGTCGAGGCTCTCTACACCATGGATGAGAAGTTCAACAATCCTATGTACGCCTTTGTGAACATCACCTACAACGGCTTTGAGAAGGTAGAACCCAGCACTGAGGAAGGCACACCCGCACTTACAAGCGACTGGTTCAAGACGAACATCACCATGCAGATGCCCGCAAATCCCGTTGAGGAGGAAGAGCCTGCACAGGCAGAGAATGGGGAAGAAGGTGTTGAAGAATGACAATGAAGCTTAGCAGAAGAGACAAGATAATCTTCCTCATTCTGGTAGTTGCAGCAGTACTCATCGCAGGCGGCTTGCTTTTGGTAAAGCCCAAGTACGAGGAATCCCAGGCATCCCAGGTCAGACTTGAACAGAAGGAGGCTGAAAGGAAGGAAGTAGAGGATAAGATCGCTACTCTCGAGCCCCTGAAGGAAAGACTGAAGAACGACGGCGAATCCGTTCAGGAAGCGCAGGAGATATTCATCGACCAGCGTGAGGCTGAGGGCGTTGAGTGGACATACGAGATATCCAACTACATCAAGGCTATGTTTGCCGAGGTCGATGACATGAACATCACCGGCATCTCCTTCTCCGACCTTTCACCCACACAGCTCTCCCAGTATGCACGCTATGAGAGCTATTCCCCCTATCCCATGATGGTAAATGCGGACGTAGCCCGCAAGCTCCCCCAGGAGTTCTACTACGGCTATGAGAACACCTTCCCCGCACTCAATCCCGACGTTGCAGTAGGCGGCACAGTTGTCACCGTGAAGTACGGCTGCGACGAGTTCGATACTATCCTTCAATGCATACAGATAGTTGCCGACCACGGCAAGAACGACAAGGCCATCTACTTACAGACAGCAGAGGGCAAGTTCAACATCGATGGTGTTGTAGAGAACATCAAGGCTGCCATGGAAGGCGGCGAATCCGATGAGCCCGCATACACAGGCGAGCTTGTCATCAACTTCTACACACTGCGCCACATGAATACCGACGATCTTGACGAGCCGGTAGCCGGCGGCGCACAGGAAAACGCTGAGTAACACCCTCGGGTGACGAAGCACAACCGGAACAGCGGCTGCGGGGTCGTGCCTGCGGCCGGTGCTCCACAGGGCAGCAGGCTCTTGGGTGGTGCCTTTTAAGGGCATTTCACCGAGAGCCGATTGCCGATTTTTAAAGAACGGATCCAACCGGCAGTCGGAAGCTGCCGTGGAGATACCCTGCGCTGTCGGAAGCAGTGCAAGGGAACCCTGAGCTGTCGGAAGCAGCACAGGGGCAGCCGTGTGCCATAAGGCACACGGGCAAAACCGCCCGAAAGGGCACCGGGGGCGACCCCATTGCTTGCAGCATGTCAATTGAAAAGAAAGGATGGTTGACATGACCACAAAGAGCAGTGCAAAAGCTGCACGCAGACCTAAGGCTGCGAAGGGTGCGGTACTTCTCATGGTACTCACCGTTATGTTTGTGCTCATATTCCTGCTTGCCGGCACCATTGCGGTGGTATATTCCGCCCGCAACCGTGTTATGACCAAGTATGAGGAGACACAGGCATACTACACCGCAAGATCAGTGCTGGATACCTTTGTCAGCGAGATCTTCCTTGACGACACCCAGACCTACGGCACAGGCTCCGAATCCTACGAAAAGGATTCCACCGATACCACAAAGGTCAAGACCCTTACAGACATCTCCTATGCCCGTGCATTCGAGCTTGACCTGTACAGAGTACCAATAAAGACGGGTACACTCCAGACCGGCAGCCTTGGCAGCGGCATTGTACACGTAAATGACAAGACCGATGACAGGTACAGCAGCTGGATAGACACCTATGAGGCAAAGCAGGCTGACGGCAGCACAAAGCACCTCTACGAGTACGATTCCCACTACTTCAATATGCCCTTCGGCACTGCATCCTCCCACACAGGCACTGACTGGGAGAAGTACTACAAGCAGTACACCCTGAACAGCACTATCGGCGCTACATTCAGTGCCACCGGTGCCAGCGACAAGATCGAGTACGAGGTAAACACCCTCGACGACTACCGCACCGGCTACACCGGCGGCTTCAACTCCAACAAGCTTGCTGATATAGGCTACAAGCCCAAGATCACCATTGAAGTGCTGGAGAGAATGTATGACATTGATGCCAGCGTTCTTCCTGCCTCCGGCACACCCTCCGAGGCTGACTGGCTTGATGCCTTTGCGGCAGGCGACAGAGAGAACGACTACTTCCGCTTCAAGGTGACCTCCACCGTTGAATACGACGGTCAGGAATACTCCACCTACGTTATCTTCCAGAACAAGATGAAGGATCCCCAGCCCGCCAAGTCAAGAGGTCTGGTATCCCTTTCAAGTGCCACCGGCTCCAACACCATGGGCTTTATCGGCGGCGGCGCCATGATCCACAAGGGCACAGGCGTTACAGCCCCCAACGGACTCATGGGCTCACAGGATATTTACCTTAACGGCGACTGGTCCAGCGGTACTACACCTGTTTTCCTCTCCATTCCTGCAAACAAGATTTGGTTTGTAAGAGGTACATTCAAGCAGGACACTATTGAGGTAGGCACTAAAAACGTTCAGACTGCTGCTCAGAGTGGTATGCGCTTTGAAAAGGGTGCTACCTTCTATGCCAATACCATTCATCAGGTAGGCTCAGGTAAATCCCTCGGCGACAGCACATTGGACAAGACCTCCGCAACAGGCGGTGTGAATGTTCTTGCTGTAAAGGCAAAGTTTGACGGACAGACAACAGACGGCGTATACGGAAGACTGATCTGCGAGACCTTCGATGTTACAGGCTGCGGCAATGATACCCACGCAAAGATCCATGAAGAAGCATGGTGCAACTACATGGAGCTCAATAATTCCCTTGTTACAATAGACCATACCAATAATGCCGGTGCTGATATCTCACCTCTCTGGTATGTGCATATTGACAAGCAGTATGGTGAACACCTTGTGGATAGCACTGCCAAACTCAATGTTCTCCGTGGTGTTATAGTAAACGGTAATAAGTATGAATTGGGTGCAGCTGTTGACCCTACTGCTACCAAGGTAGAGGGCATAGAGTTTACCGATCATTCCACTGACTGCGCAGGCAGATTTGCATTCACAACTGCATCTGCTGCAAACACCATTCATCTTGACTATGAGAATTGTCTGCCTTGGCAGGATGTTACACAGTCCTCCACACAGTCCGGTATGTACTTCAACACTACCGATGATGAAAGGTACGTAAAGTTCCCCACCGGTGTAAAGGTTCACTACAAGAAGGACGACGGCACCTATGACCAGAGAGAGTATATAGCGCTTCCTACACCCAAGAGCATATACAGCACCTATTTTGCTGATACTGCATTCACAAGCACAGGCGATTTCACTGAATCCTATGCTCAGGATGATGCTACCTACAACTCACATATAGGGACATTTATAACAAACAATGTAAGGCACGCAGACCTTGATGTGGATACCAAGGGCTATATCAGCTTTGCAGGTCCTTATGCGGCATTCAACGCTGCCTGCAAGGAGAACACTGATACCTCCATCGCTGAAAAGATGGTCATAAATCAGGATTTCTCCATAGATGCAGGTAAGTACTACGGCAGAGATACATCCGCAGGTACCAATTCAGGCACATACACTGACTGGAACAAGGATCCCTACAATGCCATAGAGCCTATTGCCATAGATGTGCGTGCAGGCGATGTAAAGATGTTCCTTAACGGCCCCGGCGACTACTACGGCTGCTTCAAGGTATATGCAGGCAATACCAAAAACAAACTCCACATAATAATGGACGGCACAGGCGAGTATAAGTTTGCACCTACAAAAGGGAATGCAACATGGTATGTAACCGATGCCCTTGTTGAAAACGGAAAGATCCTCAGCAAGCAGTCAGGTACCTACTCTGTAGGCGACAATAACGTTGCATTCAGCATAATCAACGGCGCAGCACCCCAGACTACTTCACCCCATATCAACTACTATGCGGGCAAGAACGTAACACAGGTGACCATTGAACAGAAGGCTTCCAATGCTCTTGAAGGCTACTTGTATCTCCCCGATTCCAAGCTGAAAATGCAGAACGGTGTTCACTTCCCTACAAAGGTGACCATTGACGAGGGCACCCCTATGACCAACACCAAGACAAGCTCGGATCAGGAGCTTATGTGCGTGGGATCCATACTCTGTAAGGAGTTTGAGTGCGATAACTCCCTCAAGCCCTTCGTACTCTACGTACCCGACGGAGCCGGCGCAAAGGCTTCCCAGAACAAGGCCATGTTCCAGTGGTACTCCAAGCTGTACGGCGCATAATGAAAGGAGAGTGTGGCAATGAAAAAGGTAAAAGGCTTTACACTTCTTGAGTGCCTTGTGGCGCTTGCCATACTGGGCATAGCCTCCATGCTCCTTTTGCAGGCTTATACCCAGCTCATGCGAGTAACAAGAGGAAACAACAACATAACCGCTTCTATCGGGCAGCAGATGTCTGCTGCCGAGAGCGGCACAGATGCAACTCTCACCGCATATCAGGTGAGAAGTGACGACTTTAAGGTAAAACTTACAAAAATAGGCACAAAGACACCTTCCACCTTCAGCGAGCGCCAGCCCTACTGCAACAAGAACGAGAACTATTCCCAGAATGTTACCGTTTATGCTGTAAAGGCAAAGAGCGTTTCAGGCGCAGAGCTGAACAACGACGGCTCTCAGGGTGAGATGGGTCAGGAAGGCGCAGATGTGCGCTACGTCTACTTCCATTAAGGAGGGCGATCAGCATGACGAGAAAATTCAAAGCCTTTACTCTGATAGAGCTGATAGTCGCCATAGCGATATTCGGCATTATCATGGTGGGCATAATGAACCTTGCGCAGCCTATCACCACCTCCTCCGCCACCGCAAAGGTAGCCAACAACCAGAAGAACGTGGAGGAGGCCACCGTCTCCTACATCGGCGAGAATGTCCGCTATGCCACTAACCTTGTGGTCATAGAGGGCGGCGCCAAGGTGGGCGGCACGGCTGTATCATCCGTAAAGGATGCGGTGGATGCATTCTACAAGTTCTCTCCCGTTGACGTATATGGCAGACTTATTGACGACAATGCGGACAACAGGAAGAATATAAGCGTCATCGTGTGGGACGGCAGAAACGGCAAGTACAGCTACGTAAACCACAGCTATACAGGCCGCCTGCTTGCCAAGACAGCCGGTGAGAATCCGGATTCCGCAAGCCTTGACTCTGTGGACAACTACTCCGCAACCTCCAAGATGTACGAGGTATTCGGCAACGACTACTACGGACCTTCCAACGTTTACATGAACGTTTCCATGTCCACCGGCGGTCTGCTGAAGCTGGAGTGCTACAGCCAGTACTTCAAGAGCAATGCGGCAAAGGCAGGGGCGGATCTGTGGACAGGCTACGACAACGGCTCCGGCAGTGTTTCCGGCAACGCAACTGTGGGCACCTTTGAGCTTCGCAACATGGGCAAGGGCGACTTCCGCTTCTACATCTGCGGCAACGATGCCAACACCACCAACAAGATAGCCGCAAGCCCCACAGCCACCGGTCAGGTCATCTACTTCGTATTCACCGAGGAGCTTGACGCTCTGTCCATAGCTTCAACAGCACCCGCAGCAGCCCCCACCTACAAGGATCTTGCCTACGACTTCGGCGCCGGCGCATCCAACTACGTGGAGAGCAAGGCAAACAGTGGCACCGGCGGTACCAACTCCGGCAGCGGCAGCAGTGAGACAGGCAGCGGCTCGGGTTCGGGCAGCGGCGGCACATCTTCCGGCGGCGGTCAGCAGAGTGGTGAGACACAGGCTACAGAGCCTCAGACACAGGCTACAGAGCCTCAGACACAGGCCACAGAGCCTCAGACACAGGCTACACAGAATGACAGCGGTGTATACGACAAAAACTATGGTCAGCATCAGGCATCACAAAAGCCCGGTTTTACTTATGATGAAATAGTTACAGGTGATCATGACAAAGGTCTTGCAGACTATGCTTATAAAGGAGGCGGCAAGCGTCTTGAGGTGATTATTCAGAACGATAAGTGGAATCAGACTAAGTTTGATATATATAAGGATGATGAAGGTAACGTGTATCTTTGCCCTGATGAAGGCAACGGATATAACAGATATGCGTGTCTGCCACAAGATCTGTTTCCTGAACTGTATAAACCGCCAACGTATTTGTTGAATGCAGACCAAGAGAAATATCTTTTGGATAATTATGGTGTATCTTTTAAATGATTAGTTTCCGCCGTGGGCGACCACGTTGCCCACGGCACCTATTTCAAGTCTGATCTGTACCCGTTTTGCAAAAAGCGGGTATACATGAGGCCTGAACCATCGAAGGAGATGATGATATGACACAGACACTGGCAGTGGAAATGACATCAGATGATGACTCCTTCTACAGCGAAAGCAATATTGCATATCTGACAAAACTGTATGAGGATATCAAGAATGGGAAAATACAGACGGAATATCACGATCTGATCGAGTGTTGATATGCTCATCCCTGCCGTGAACATTATGAATTCAAAAAATAGCCCACAGAAGACGTGCCCCCAAGGGAGATGATGATATGACAGCACAGATAAATGCAAAGACAATGGAAAAGGCGGCTCTTTTATACGAAAGATACGGGATTACCCTTGATGATCTGCTTGATGATGTGCTGAAAAGAGTGAAGATGTCTCCCGTGCCGGAGAGTTTAATGCCTGTCACCAGCGAGGAAGAACTGGCTGAAAGACTGAACCACGGTTTAAAACAGGCAAAAGAGGGGAATGTTATCCCCTTGGAAGAGGCTGAACGCAGACTGAGGGAGAAATATGGTATATGAAATACCGGGTTATTATCACCGATGATGTATATCAGGCTCTTTCAGATATTTTGGAGTATTATCGGACGGCACCCTATTTCTCAACCGGAGAAAGGCGGGTAAAGAAGCTGCTGAAAATGATGAACAGCCTTGACGAAATGCCGGACAGATTTCCCCTGATGACAGGGGAGCCGTGGAAAAGCATGGGTTTCCGTCATGTAACTGTTGAAGAACATACATTGTTTTATACTATTGATGAGAATGAAATGACTGTAACAGTAAACACTTTGCTTCATGCCCGCTCCGATTTTGAGAAAAGGCTCGGCGGTATAAAGTGACAGCCCGAAGGAGATGATGATATGACAAGGACAATAGAGCTGTCAGATGTGCTGGACAGGCAGCTGGCTCTGATAGAGGAGCAATACGGCAAGAGCATAGAGGATCTGCTGGCTGTCCTTGTTCAGCTGTATGATGTGGAAGGCTGTCCGGAAGACCTTGACCCGGACAAGCTTACCGATGAGCAGCTTTACAACAGGCTTATGGAAGGCGCACATACCGATTACAGCGATACTATGACATTTGAGGAATTATCAGCACGCTTTGAACAGGCTACGGGTGTGCGGTATGGATGAGTATAAACTTGTTGTAAAACCTCGTGTATATCGAAACATTTTTAAAGCATACAACTATATCAAGGAAAAGTTTGGGAATCCCCAGGCTGCCGAACGCAGATATTTTACTATCATGGACGGCATAAAGTCCCTCTCGGTTGACCCCTATCGTGTCAGGCTGATCGAGAGTGAGCCGTGGAATTCATTAGGTTACCGTAGATTTCTGGCAAGCAACTACTACATAGTGTTTAAGATCGATGAGGAGAGAAAGACAGTGTATGTTTTCGATTTGATATTTGCACGCTCTGATTTTGATGCGAGACTGCACCGCTTAGGCAGGAAATGATGTATGGCAATTTTCAAGTCTGATTTGTACCCGTTTTGCAAAAAGCGGGTATACATGAGGCGTGAATGCTTTTTGTAAGAAGCTTTTGATGAATATAGACTAAAGAATGTACAGACAAAAGGGGATGATCTCCTTCTGCTTAGCTCTTTGAACATGATCAGCAGAGGTCATTTGAATTGCTCAGCAATTTCTGTAAAAAAATCCCCCGCAGCCTTAGCCACGGGGTGATGACCGACGTTTCAGCGGTCGATATAAAGTGTTGAAAGCCATGCATCCGCAAGGGTGTTTCCTATAAATGCGACGATGACCAGCCCCACGATAAGGAAGGGGCCGAATGCGAAGGCGTTGTCCTCGTCGTCGGATACGATGCGGCGGTAAACGCCGTAGACAGCGGCACAGATAACAGCGATGAATGCGGCTGTGACCGTTGCCTTTACCCCGAACATAAGCCCACCCGCAGCCATGAGGATTATATCCCCCATGCCAAAGCCGTAGACAGGCTCCTCCTTGTTTATCTTCTCCGTAAGGGAGGAAATCTTGTCGTTGAGCTTCTTGGCATCGGGCGAGCCTTTTTCGGCGGCTCGAAGCTGCTTTTTCAGCATCCGCAGCTCCTTCTTGTTCTCATCCACGAAGGCATCGTAGAACAGGGGAGTGATGATAAAGCCGAAGATGAACAGCACACCGCTTACGGACACCATGCCGATGAGGGCGCTTTTGATGCTCTCCTCCGGCAGCAGGCAGGAAACGGGGAGCAGCCCCGCTGTGGAAAGATACCCCAGCACCCGTGTTACAACGGCGATGATGCAGGTGTAGACCAGCACGCTCACCACCATTTCACGGTTGTCTATATCCTGGAAGCACAGCACGATTAGCCCGCAGATGAACAGGCACAGCAGCACGGGATAGAGCCCGAAGTCCATGGGCGGGTACTTGGCAAAGACCCCGACGAAGAGAAAGCCTGTCATGGCTTCCACCAGCATATACCGTGGGGAGATGGGAGCGCCGCAGTTACGGCACTTGCCCCTGAGTATGAGCCAGGAGAACACGGGGATCAGGTCGTAGCGCTTGATCTGTGCGCCGCAGGTCATACAGTGGGAGTTGTTGGTGATGAGGGATTCTCCCCTCGGCAGGCGCAGTATGCAGACATTGAGGAAGCTGCCTATGGTGATGCCGAAGAGAAACGCAAATACATAGATGAAGATGTTGAGCATGAGCTCAGCCTTTTCGATATCCATGAGTTTCACTCCTTATTAGATTGATCGATACTATTTTAGCATAATATAAACTATTTTTCAAGCCTTATTTTCCTACAGGGAGGAGTTTTATAATGAAGAGTGTTCCTATTGGTCAATACATGGTCAATAACGGCCTCATCACAGAGGAACAGCTGCAGAATGTTCTTGATGCCAAGAAGAATGACCCCAATTCGGCGGGCAAATTCTTCGGTGACTATGTAGTTGAACTGGGATACGTTACAGACGTACAGTTTGCACAGGTGCTTTCCCGCAAACAGAATATCCCCTTTGTTGACCTGGACGATCCGGAAACGGTCATCGACCCGGAGGCTGTAAACAAGATACCAGAGGCGCTTGCCAAGAAGCACACCATCATTGCTATCAAGATAACCGGTAAGCGTCTTACGGTTGCCTCCTACGACCCCGTAAACTTCTATATCTTCGAGGATATAAAGGTAACAACGGGTATGGACGTTGTCCCCGTGCTTGCAACAAAGGCGGCTATCACCAAGGCCATAGGAAAGATATACTCCTCCGCTGCGGTGGGCGGACTTATCGAGGACGTTGAGAACAACTACAAGGGCTCAGCGGAAGATGTGGACAAGGAGCTTGAGGAGCGTGTAAACGATGCGCCTATCGTAAAGCTGTGTACCACCATAGTTGAAAGCTCCTTCCGTGCGGACGCAACGGATATACACATAGAGCCCTTCCAGACCTTTACACGCATACGTATCCGTGTAAACGGCGACCTTATCGAGCTGATGAACATCTCCAACGTTGTTCACAACTCCCTTATCACACGTATAAAGATCATCTCCGGCATGAACATCGCCGAGAAGCGTGTCCCTCAGGACGGACGTTTCTCCCAGGTGGTAGACGGCACAAAGCTTGATGTCCGTGTATCAAACCTCCCCACAGTAAACGGCGAGAAGTGCGTTATACGTATCCTTGCCACAGGTGATGTGGGCGTAAGAAAGATAACCGACCTTGGTATGTCGGACTACAACTACGACAGATTCTCCCGCCTTATCAAGGTTCCCCAGGGCGTTATGCTGGTGACGGGACCTACCGGTTCCGGTAAGACCACCACCCTGTACGCCGCTCTGGGTGAGCTTGCAAAGCCCAATGTAAACGTTATCACCGTTGAGGACCCTGTGGAAAAGAACATCGAGGGCATCAACCAGTGCCAGGTCAATGCCAAGGCGGGCATGACCTTTGCGGCAGCCCTGCGTTCCATCCTCCGTCAGGATCCTGATATCGTCATGGTCGGTGAGATGCGTGACCAGGAGACTGCCGAGATTGCCATCAGAGCCGCTATCACCGGGCACATGGTGCTCTCCACCCTGCATACCAACGATGCGGCATCCACCGTAACAAGACTTGTGGATATGGGCGTTGCCCCCTACATGGTTGCAACATCCCTTATCGGCATCGTGGCACAGCGTCTGTGCAAGACCGTGTGCAACGAGTGCAAGGCGCCCAGGCTCTCCACCGCTGAGGAAAACGAGCTTATGGGCATCGGCGAGGAGGCCATCACCATCTATGATGCAGTAGGCTGCCCCAAGTGCAACAACACGGGCTACACAGGCCGACGTGCTATCCACGAGATACTGCTGTGTACTCCGGAAATGGCATCCCTTATTGCCGCAGATGGCAAGACCGATGCCATAGGACAGCTTGCAAGACAGCAGGGCTGCAAGCTGCTGCGTGACAATGTATCCGAGCTGGTGCAGGAAGGCATCACCACTATGGATGAGCTTGTCAAGCTCACATTCGCTGTATAGTATCCTGATGAGTTTACCCTCATTGCATAAATAACAACACTGCCGCCAAAGACAGCGGCAAGGATGGAGGAATAATATGGAACTCGACAACAAGCCCGAAAGAATTGTCATGAATATTGACAAGATCCTTGATGAGGCCCGTGTGCTGGGGTGCTCCGACGTGCATTTTACCACGAAGATCTCGCCTATTGTACGTCTCCACGGTACATTGAGGAAGTTAAGCTCCTACCCCGAAATGACCGACGGCGCCATCATGAAGATCGTTGAGCAGATGACCGGCGGCAGAAACCTTGAGAACATCAAGAACCGCATCGATACGGACTTTTCCTACGTTACCAAGAGGGGCTACCGCCACAGAGTAAACGTATATCACCAGAGAGGCGACACGGCTATTTCCATCCGTCTGCTGAGAAATGATATACCCACTCTGGAGGATCTTGACCTGCCCCCCATACTGGGCGACTTTGCACTTCGTCCCAGAGGCCTTATACTCATCACAGGGCCTACGGGTTCCGGTAAGTCCACCACTCTTGCAGCAATGATAGACTATGTAAACTGCAACAAATCCGCCCATATCATCACCGTAGAGGATCCTATCGAGTACGTTCACGAGCACAAGAGGTGCATGGTGAACCAGCGTGAGGTAGGCGACGACGTTGAATCCTTCTCCATGTCACTGCGTGCGGCTCTTCGTGAAGACCCGGACGTTATACTGGTCGGAGAGATGCGTGACTACGAGACCATTTCAGCAGCCATCACTGCCGCTGAAACAGGACACCTTGTAATGTCCACACTTCACACCACATCCGCAGCTGATACTATAAACCGTATCATCGACGCATTCCCCGCACATCAGCAGAACCAGATCAGAACGCAGCTTGCCACCGTTATCGTGGGCATATGCGCCCAGACCTTGATCCCCACCGCTGACGGCAAGGGACGTGTGGCTGCCCTTGAAATACTCAACGGTACTGACCCTGTAAAGGCCATGATCCGTGATAACAAGGTGCATATGATACCCTCTGCCATCCAGTCCGGCAAGAAGGACGGCATGATGTCCCTTGACCAGGAGCTTGCAAGAATGGTAAAGGCGGGCAAGATAACCGAGATCCATGCAAGAGAGAAGAGCACGGATATTGCCGAGTTCGAGCGCTATATGAAGTCTACTGTTATAACAGGCTGACAAATGTCCACCCCGGAAACGGGGTGGATTTTTATGATTATTAGAGGTGAAAAGGTGCAGAAATATGCAAATAGTTACAAAATGGTTACAATAAATAGACTGATAATGTGAGAGAATAATATCTGAAAATGTGATATATCAAAATATCATATTGTGATAATTATAGGTTTCCTTGATTTCCATATTGCAAAAATCAGAGATATTTGCTTAAAGTACAAAAATCAATGTGAAAAACCTACTAATCAGGGAATATTAATACAGCATAAACTAAATCATCACACAAATTCACATTTTTTATCATAAAAAATTGCAAAAACTATTGACTTTTCCCTGCGGATGTTATATAATGGTTACAACGAGAGCAAGGTATCCCGGGGCGGCTGACGGGTCGTTTCGGGAGGGCTTCACTGACCGACGGGTCACGGAGCGCCTTGCAGATCCAAGCTGCATTGCAAGACCGCAGGGGTTGGTCGTACACTTCCGCATCGCTGTAAAAGGTGATGGTACAGGCTCATACTTGCGGATGACAATCGTTGTGACATAAGAGTTGACTTAAAGGATGCTGTCGGCGGCGCATGAACTATGCTTGTTGTTATGGCATGTTCTTGTTGCAAAAGGAACATCGAAGCGCAGATCTCCTGTACCTCTGGGGCAGGGGATTTTTGCTTTTTTTGGGTATATGGTTGACATATGTTCTGTTTTTCTGTATAATGGGTTACAGCAAAGGCATCAGCAAAGGCTACCTATGACAGGACGAAAAGGAGAGAGGATATGAAAAGACGTTTGGCAGGGCTTATGGCTCTGTGCCTTATTATGGCAGGGTGCGGCAGCCCCATCAGCGAAACAGTTCCCGAGGCAGTCAGCGAGAGCGGGACAGACTCTGCTGTGACTGAGGCTGCTGTAACTGAGACTGAAAGCGAAACCTCTGCGGACACCGCCCTTTCCGACAGTACTGCGGCTGCGCAGGCTGTGAGCCGTCCCGTTATGCTCGACGGCATATTCGGGGATGAAGAGGAGATAACCCCCACGGCAAGCTATCAGATGTGGGAAAGCGATCTTTCCAACGTGTACTTCGGCGAGTTCGAGGGGGATTTTGACACAAACCAGTGGGTGGATTACAGTGGCAGGAAGGAGCTCCTTGCCAAGAACGGGTTTGTGCTCTACTCCGGCGGCTACGATGAATTCTTCGAGCTGTATGAGACAAACAGGTACAGGGTGCGGGCGAATTTTGTCACAGTGGATTCCATGATGCACACCTATCATCTGTACTTTGCCCACCTGCTCCGGAAGACTGAGGAAAACAAGCTGTGTGACAGGGCAGCCGAGCTATCAAGAACTATGCTTGACAAAGCAAAGGCGCAGTACGATACACTTGTGGGCACCGAGTGGGAGAATGCTGCAAGGGAAAACCTTGCCTTCTTTGCCACAGGGTGCGCCCTCTGCGATGAAAACACCGTGGTTCCCGATGCGGTCTCTGATATGGTCTCCGCAGAGCTTGCACAGATAAATGCAGGAGAGGGCATAGCCTATTCCGTGATTTTTCCCGATGTCATGGAGGATTACAGCCAGTACAAGCCCCGCGGCTACTATGACAGCACCGAGCAGCTCAAAAAGTATTTCAAGAGCATGATGTGGTACGGCAGGATAGGCTTCAGGCTGGATGAGGAGGACAGCGCCCGTTCAGCGGTGCTCATGACCCTTGCCCTTGAGGGTGATGCCCTTGATATGTGGAGCGAGATCTACTCCGTGACCACCTTCTTCTCCGGAGCTGCTGACAACATAGGCTATTATGAGATGCGTGCACTTATAGATGAGATATATGGAGCAGGTGCGGATCTCACCGCCGTTGTGGAGAACGGTGACAAATGGCAGCAGACTATGGAGAGATGCAGCACACTTCCCGCTCCGCAGATAAACTCTGTTCCCGTATGGGCGGCGGACAGCGACGAGGAGCAGGCGGCAGCCAACAGCGGCTTTAGATTCATGGGTCAGCGTTTCTCCGTGGATGAGGCGGTGTTTACTCAGCTTGTCTACCGTCAGGTGGAGGAGAATGAGGAGCTTCCCGCAGACAGGCAGAAGAGGATGCTCCCAGATGTGCTGGACGTTTCTGCGGCATTCGGCTCCGAGAAGGCATTGGAGATACTTAAGGAGCAGGGGAGCACCGACTATCCCAATTATGAGGAGCAGATGTCAAAGGTGCGTGAGACTGTAAGCACCGCAGATACAGACACATGGGAAAGCTCCCTGTATTCCGCCTGGCTCTACACACTAAAGCCTGTGATAGAGGAGAAGGGGGAGAGCTATCCTCCCTTTATGAGAAGCGATGCATGGCAGCGCAAGGCTCTTATGACCTTCAGCGGCAGCTATGCGGAGCTAAAGCATGATAACATACTCTACTCCAAGCAGGTCATGGCGGAAATGGGGGGAGCCGGCGTACCCGTGGCGGATGACAGGGGATATGTGGAGCCTGAGCCTCTGGTGTTCGGCCGCCTTGAAAAGCTGGTCAAAGCCACATCCGAAGGGCTTGACAAATACGGCCTGCTGGATGAGGGCGACAGGGAGGAGCTGGATATCTTAGCCCAGCTTGCAGGAAAGCTTCGCACCATTACAGTAAAGGAGCTTACAGGAGAGCTGCCCACAGACGAGGAATTTGACCTTATCCGCTCCTACGGGGGACAGTTGGAGCATTTCTGGCAGAAGGTCATGGATGATGAGTACCCGGACGAGGAATACCACGATGCAAGGGAGCATCCTGCCGCTGTGATAGCCGACGTTGCCACCGACCCGGATGCAGGTCTGTGCCTGGAGGTAGGGACAGGTCAGCCCATGGAGATATATGTAATAGTAGAGGTGGACGGGCAGCTTAAAGTAGCCTCCGGCATGACCTATTCCTTCTATGAGTTCTCCCAGCCTGTATCAGACAGGCTCACCGACGATGAATGGTACGTAAAGCTCGGCATTATGCCTGTATCTGACGGAGAATGGGACTTCCGCTATGAAAAGGACGAAAGCATCACCTATCCCAAGTGGTATGAGGATCTCATCTATTTCCTTAAATTTGATGATTAAGGCTGTGTTGCTTTCCGTACTGGGGGGTGCCGTATGCGGCGGCGCTGTGACTAAGCGTGACAGTATGCGCCGTGACATCCCCCGCTGGGCGGTGCTTTCACAGCAGGACGGAATGTATGACATATGCGGCGAGAGTGTCCGGATCTCCTTATGCGATGGGGTACTTGAAATGTCATCGGACACCGGGGCATATACCTCTGATGAGGAGTGGTTCGTGGCGGACTGCATCATCGCTGACATAGACCGTGACGGCGCTGACAACGTGCTCCTCCACGTCTGGAAAAAGGGCAGCTACGGGCCTTATCAGCCCTTCTGGGAGGAGGATGACAAGGATGAGTTCTCCGAGCACCTCTTCATCTATCAGTGGGATAAGGAGCGGGCATCACGGCTGCGCCCCATATGGATGTCCTCCCGGATGCCCGTCACGGGAAAGAAGGTGGAGGCGGACGACAGGGGAGTGATCTCCGTCACCTCCACGGATAACACGGTTTCCCGCTGGTACTGGGGAACGTGGGGGCTTGTGCGGCTGGATGAGAGCTCCACATACTCGCAAACAGTGTAAGTAAAGCGGCAGGGTTTGACCTGCCGCTTACTGCTGTGTATATGTATAAAGGTAAGAAAATGGAACTCGTCTGTCTGTTGACGAGCAATCAGCAGCCAAAGCCATTGGCGGTTGACTTTTTCCGGTGTAAGTGCTATAATAGCTTATGGTTAGTTATAGCTAACCATTAAACATAGTCTTTGATCTGACAGCGAGGGCATATGGATAAGAAATATACACTGCAAGGACTCATAGGCTGTATTCTGTTCGGGGTAGGGGACTGGCTGTTGGGAGCCGTTGACCCTGCAAGGGTAAACGGCGATGTGTTTTACTTTATCAGTGCAGGACACGGTGCTGAGTATCCGCCTGCAAAAATCACTGCTACGGTAATAACCGCAGTGATCGGTGTTCTGTTCATGCATCAGGGCTGTACCCATATTTCCGAACTGATGAAGTCCGAAAAGGACAAGGCGGGGGCATCAAGGATATTTGCATTCCTGACTTTTGCCCGGTTCATCCTGCACTTTGTTGTGGCACTCAATGTTTATGTCTATTCGTATGGAAATGCGGCAATGAACAAGCAGTACAGTTTTCGCAGGATATGGGCGGAGTATTGAACGTTGCGCTTTACCTGTCATACGTCATTATTGCCGTGGCTTTCATCGACCTGATACTGGTCATTGCAAAGGGGCGGACATATCTGAGCCGCAGGGAGGCGTTCTTCACCCCGCTGACATGGATAGGTCTGATAGGCGCAGTTTCAGTGATCCTGCCTGAAAGTGCTTTTTCCAAGGGGCTTTACACATTTTGTATGAACGGCGGTATGATCGTGTGGTTTGTAAGAATGCTGTTTCGTAAGAAGCCCGAATGATCAGAAATAGCGGTGATGAAAAGCTGTTGCTCCGGGAGATTTAGCGTTGATACTATGATACTCCTCGTGAAATTGATATAGGAAGCAATGTTACGATCCATTGGCAATCGTCCTGATAGCGTTAATGTAATCATGGGAATGATTGATAGAGAATTCTCCGTGATACATTTCCGTAAGTCCTGTTATCGAACTTAATGGAAGTGCTTCATGGATCACACGGGCAGATCTTTTGATACCCCGATCTTCCTTCTCTCCAAAATAAATATGGACACTTGCCGAACACCGTCTGAACGATTCCTTTAGCATATAAGATGTATTCGCTTTGAGGAAAGCGATCATATCATTCTTTTGTATCAGACAGGTATCACGGTAGTAATCGTCAAACAATTCAGGCTTAATACGCAGCTGCCGGAATTGCAGTTTGGAAAACCATTTCTGCCTGATAAGCGGGTAACTGCAGCCAAAGGCAGGACGTATCAAAGCATTGGTGAGTTTTGACGGAACAGCCATTGCACTTTCTATAATAGCGTGCTTACATATATCGCCTTGCTGTGACAGCATTTCGAGCAGGATCTGACCGCCGAGGGACAATCCGCCGATCAGAAAAACATGACCGCCCAGGTGTCCCTGTATAAAAGAAATAATGTCGCAGGCATTATCCTCGATCGTGGTAAAATGCTTATCACTTCCTGCGTGACCGTCTAATACCGGGATAATGACATGGTATTCATTTTTCAGAGCTTCTGCTTCCTCACGGTAATTCCACCAGGACAGACCACCTCCGTGGAGAAGCATTATGGCTTTGGGATTATCCTTGCCAAATTCTTTATAGTTCATATCACACCACATTTTTAGGATCTCAAGTAAGCCGATCGCCCACGTTTACCCCTATTATATCATACCGCTCCGGAAATTGCAATCCTTTGCCATCGGGGACGAGGAAGATGAGCATGAGGGTGATACTGATTCTTCCTCGATGTATAGACGATCTCCAAGCCTCAAATATCTTATATTCAAGCATTTGCGGCTTGTTTCTTGTCTATACATCGGTCAGAAATTAGTATGAAAAGAAAAACGCAGGCTCTAAATCAAAGAACCTGCGGTCTGCTAATGGTGTAATGGTGCCGGTGGCGGGGGTCGAACCCGCACGGTATTGCTACCATTGGATTTTGAGTCCAACACGTCTGCCAATTCCATCACACCGGCATATACGTCAAGGTGTCCAAGGCAAAGCTTGAACACCTTGATTACATGGTGGACCATCAGGGACTCGAACCCCGGACCTACCGGTTATGAGCCGGGAGCTCTAACCAACTGAGCTAATGGTCCATGAAAAAATTATATTTGGTGCACCATCGGGAACCGAACCAGCCCTGCTGATTATGCTCAGTTGGTTCGCCCCATTTGACATCACCAAAAGAATTTGGTGCACCATCGGGAACCGAACCAGCCCCACTGATTATGCTCAGTTGGTTCGCCCCATTTGAGATCACCAAAAGAATTTGGTGCACTATCGGGAACCAAACCAACCCCGCTGATTATGCTCAGTTGGTTCGCCCCATTTGACATCACCAAAAGAATTTGGTGCACCATCGGGGACTCGAACCCAGGACCCACTGATTAAGAGTCAGTTGCTCTACC
>DGXE01000042.1 GCA_002395525.1 Ruminococcus sp. UBA4240 | reverse complement strand
TTTTTACTCATTCAAATACCGTGAAGTACTATGGCGTTTCTATTGACAGTGCATAGATGACGTGCTATAATGGTAACTAACATAAATCGGAGTTTACAGAGGTAACCTTATGATACGAGAAATAAAAGAAAATGATTTTGATAATCTTTTAAAATTATATATGCAACTTCATGATAATCCATTCCCTGAAAAGAATGATATGGTGCTTAGTGTCTGGAATAGCATACTGAATGATGAAAATCATCATATTATTGTAGCTGAAGAAAACGACATCATAGTATCATCATGTGTCTGCGTTATAATTCCTAATCTAACACGAGGACAGCGTCCATATGCTTTTATCGAAAATGTGATTACTGATAAGAATTACAGAAAAAAGGGGTATGCAACTGCTTGCCTGTATTATGCAAGAGAAATAGCCCTGCGAGAGAATTGCTATAAAATGATGCTATTGACCGGTTCAAAAGAAAAATCTACTCTCGATTTTTATAAACAAGCAGGATATAACCAGAATGATAAAACTGCTTTTATACAATGGTTGTAATCTGATTTATCTTAGCAATTGTATAAAATACAATGCCCCGAAGCACTTTGAAGAGCTTCGGGGCAAAACTTCTATATGGGTATCTGTTTTACGGGAGCGGCTTTTTTATAGTTCCTTACAGCGGAATAAAGCACGCAATTCTTTGTCAAGCTGTACGCTTTACAGTGCAAGACAATCTGAGTGAAGCGTGTAAAGAGAAAATCTTGCACGCAGGTCTATGTCACGCACAGTTATTCACTATTAGCTGTTAGCTGTGCCAGCGAAGCGTGCAAAGAGAATCTGTTCGGGCTCATCCCGCCTGCGAAAGCACTACCTTTTCAGCCTCTGCCATGGAAAGCGGTCTCCCCCAGATAAAGCCCTGGATATAGTCACAGCCTATCTCCTTGAGGGTGTCAAGCTGTTCTGCGTCCTCCACGCCCTCGGAAATGACATCAAATCCCATGATATGACCTATTGAGATGATAGCTGCCACATACTGCCTGGAGGAATCGTTGGTGTTCATGGTGTCAATGAAGGATTTGTCTATCTTCAGCAGATCTGCCGGGAACTTGTTGAGGTAGCTGAGTGAGGAATATCCTGTCCCAAAGTCGTCAATGGCTATCTTTACCCCCAGCTTTTCAACCTCGGAAATCACACGCAGAGCCTTGTCAACAGAGTCTATCATAATAGATTCGGTGATCTCTATCTCAAAATGATCCGCAGGGATCCCGGTGGTTTCAAGGACATTCTTCAGCTCATCAATAAAGTCATTGTTCATCAGATGCCTTACTGAAACATTGACACTCAGTGTAATGTCCAAACCGCTCTTTTTCAGCAGAGGGCCGAAGAATTCAGCAGACTTCCTCAGCACCACACCGTCTATCTTATCCACAAGCCCTACCTTTTCAGCCACGGGGATAAATTCACCGGGGCTTATGGGTCTGCCGTTCTCGTCATTCATACGGGCAAGGGCTTCAAAGCCTCTCAGGCGGTGGGAAAGGTCAAACTGGGGCTGCAGGTTGAAATATATGCCATCGCTGTCAAGGGCGGTGCGCAGTCTGCTTTCAAGCTCAAGGGTACGCTCCTCCTTGACGATATTGGGAGTGAAGCGCATGATATGCCTGCTGCTGCCGGCACGCTTTACCTCCTCCATGGCGGCGTTTGCACATATGAACAAAGCATCGGCAGTAACGGCATCATTGGGGTAGAAGGCATAGCCGAAGCTGGCAGTGATGTACAGGTCACAGCCGTCTATGGTAATGACACTGTTTATGGCGCTCTCATATTTTTTTATGATATCAAGCACCTGTTCCTCTGACGTGTATCTGCGTATCAGCAGGGCAAATTCATCACCGCTGAGCCGTGCTACTGCCTGCTCTGTGAAGGTCTCGCTCTCTTGAACGGCTTTCAGGCGTTCTGCTATCTCAATAAGTATCTTATTGCCTGTGGCATAGCCCATGGTGTCATTTATGCTCTTGAAGTTGTTCACATCGATGGAAACCGCAGCAAAATCCTCGCCCCGCTTGATGTACCGGCGGGTTATCTCACCGCAGGCAAATCTGTTTGGAAGTGATGTGAGCCTGTCCGTGACCGCAAGCTTGGTCATTCTCTCATGGTACTCATTCACCTTTTTCTTGTTGATGTAGATCATTATTACAGCTACTATGGCAAAGGTATTGGTGAAAAGCCCGGATATGGAGGAGGGCTGATGCCGTATCAGCAAGCCTGTCACCATCGAGGGGAACTGCCCCAGAAGCATGACAAGGGATGCAATGAAACCGCTTTTGCCGTAGAATACTACTATCATTATGATGCAGATGTTGGACAGAGCGGAAAAGACCCCGGCAAACGAATCAAGAGGCGCCTTCATATCGCCCAGGGTGATGACCGCTTCTGAACGGGCGACAACAGTTATCATCACAACAGACATGATATACAGCAGTATGAGCACCACAAACGCACCGGCAGGAGCCTTGGCCTTAGCCCTTAGAGAATCTGCAAGCCGTTCTATGATATTGCTGTTGGGACGGAGCTTTTTGTCCATATTCTCCCTCCTTACTCCACTTTTTCTCCGATTATTACACTTCCATTATTGGGATAATCATACCATAATAATACACAAAATTCATCATGCATTTATAGGGATAATTGTAAATTTTTATTGTCAGTATTTGTCTATCAGCGTTTATGTGCCTGATGGGTCAAGGATCAGCACGAACAATAAATGTTATTATTCTATAAATCAGATTGCTTAACAGCGGATATATTTGTGCAATGTAACGAATTTCAATCTGTTTGCTGTAAAGTACTTGATTTTTTTTCTGTTTATGGTAAAATGTATTTAGCACTCAGGGAGATAGAGTGCTAAAAATGACAATCACGACCGGTATGACACCGGCTGTTAAAAAAGGAGTCTTGAGCAATGAAAATCAAACCGTTGGCTGACAGAGTCGTTATAAAGATGACCGAAGCCGAAGAGACAACAAAGAGCGGCATCGTACTTCCCGGCAACGCCAAGGAAAAGCCCCAGATCGCTGAGATCGTTGAGGTAGGCCCCGGCGGCATGGTTGACGGCAACGAAGTTAAAATGGAGCTTAAAGTAGGTCAGAAGGTGCTTGCATCCAAGTACGCAGGTACCGAGGTCAAGATAGACGGCGTGGAGTACACCATTCTCCGTCAGTCAGATATTCTTGCGGTAGTAGAATAAGGAGGCAACCACAATGGCAAAGGATATTATATATGGTGAAGACGCAAGAAAGTCTTTACAGGCAGGCATAGACAAGCTTGCCAACACAGTCAAGATAACTCTCGGTCCCAAGGGCAGGAATGTGGTTCTTGACAAGAAGTTCGGCGCTCCCCTCATCACCAACGACGGTGTCACCATCGCCAAGGAGATAGAGCTTGAGGACGCATTTGAGAATATGGGCGCCCAGCTTGTAAAGGAAGTTGCCACAAAGACCAACGATGCTGCCGGCGACGGTACCACCACTGCCACACTGCTTGCACAGGCTCTTATCCGTGAAGGTATGAAGAACATCGCTGCAGGTGCCAACCCCATGGTAGTCAAGAAGGGCATGGCAAAGGCTGTAGATTCCGCTGTTGAGGCTATCAAGGCAAATTCCCGCAAGGTAGAGGGATCTGCTGATATCGAAAGAGTTGCCACCGTTTCCTCCGCTGATGAGAACGTGGGCAAGCTCATTGCCGAAGCTATGGAAAAGGTAACATCCGACGGTGTTATCACCATAGAGGAATCCAAGACAGCAGAGACATACTCTGAAGTCGTTGAGGGTATGCAGTTCGACAGAGGCTACATCACCCCCTATATGGTAACAGATACCGACAAGATGGAAGCTGTTATAGATGACGCTTACATCCTCATCACCGACAAGAAGATATCCTCCATACAGGAGATACTCCCCCTCCTGGAGCAGATAGTACAGAGCGGCAAGAAGCTGGTCATCATCGCTGAGGACATCGAGGGCGAGGCACTCTCCACCCTTATCGTTAACAAGCTCAGAGGTACATTCACCTGTGTTGCTGTCAAGGCTCCCGGCTTTGGCGACAGAAGAAAGGAAATGCTCCGTGATATCGCTATCCTCACAGGCGGCGAAGTCATCTCCGAGGAGATAGGTCTTGAGCTCAAGGATACACAGGTATCTCAGCTTGGCCGTGCAAAGCAGGTAAAGGTAACAAAGGAAAATACCATCATCGTTGACGGTGCAGGCGACAAGGCTGCTATCAAGGACAGGATCAACCAGATCAAGGCTCAGGAAGAGGTCACCACTTCCGACTTTGACAAGGAAAAGCTTCAGGAAAGGCTTGCAAAGCTCTCCGGCGGCGTAGCTGTCATCAAG
>DGXE01000047.1 GCA_002395525.1 Ruminococcus sp. UBA4240 | reverse complement strand
GAACATATTGTCAAGCCCTTTCTGCAATAAACACAATGTTATTGTAAATTATAGCATACTTTGTTTACGTTGTAAAGAGCATTTGAATTTTTTCATTTCTAAATGTTTTTCAAGCAGATTGTGCAATATGTACAAACAATAACCACACAGGCAGGATGCATTATACACCATTGTACATTAGCAAAGCGGAGCGGGCAAAGATGAAATCAAGCCATCAACTCACCTTCAAACAATACTTTACTTAGAAAGAGGCAGGCAGCAAACCAAAAACCCCGTCAGAACCCTTCATTCTTCACTCCTCTCAGGCTCAGCCCCTTGTCGTAGTCATCAAGGAAGTGATGATGCTCCTCCCCTCTGTGGTAGGAGATAAGTGTCATAAGGTTCACATTTTCCACGCTGCGGAAGATGTTCATATCCACCTCAGGATCGGCGGCTCGCAGCTCTTTCAGCAGCGCCTTTACCTTCTGCCGCTTTGAAACCTCACCGCTGTCATCCCGGGAAGCCCTTTCCGTCAGGCGGCAGGCGCACTGTATGAAGTGCAGACCGTTGTGTTCAGCCCAACTGATGATGTCCTCCTCCCGGATAAGGTACATGGGGCGGATGAGCTGCATCCCCCTGTAATTCTCGCTGTGGAGCTTTGGCATCATGGTCTGCATCTGGGAACCGTACATCATACCCATGACTATGGTCTCTATCACATCGTCAAAGTGATGACCCACGGCTATCTTATTGCAGCCAAGCTCCTCCGCCTTTTTGTACAGACACCCTCTCCGCAGCCTTGCACACAGAAAGCAGGGGTTTTTGTCCGCATTTGCAGCGCTTTCAAATATCCGTGTGTCAAACACCTGCACGGGTATCTCCAAGCGCTGTGCATTGTCAAGTATCCGGCGGCGGTTCTCCCCGCTGTACCCCGGGTCCATCACAAGGTACACCACCTCAAAGGGAACCTTTGAATAGCGCTGCAGCCTTTTCATGCACACAGCCATGAGCATGGAGTCCTTGCCTCCCGATATGCAGACGGCTATCCTGTCCCCCGGCTGTATCAGGTCGTATTCCCTGATACCCTTGGTGAACTTTGACCATATACCCTTGCGGTACTCATTTACAAGGGATAATTCTATCTCACCGGGCATTTCTGTCCGTACAGGTCTTTTCGGCATAGCTGTTCCTTTCACGTAATAGAAGCAAGGGGCAAGATCAAATGAGGATGCAGTCTTATCAGCTTGGCGTTTGCTGTATTGAGTATAGCATAAATGCCCCGGTTTGTAAAGCCCGGGCGTCAAAATATGGGATCCTTATTGACAGACCGCATCAAACGAAGTATAATGATGAAAAATGAAAGGAGCAGCAGGATGAATACCTTTTCACCCGTACAGCGTAGAGTTTCATATATACTAAAGACAGTCGTCATTGTATCTGCGGCAGTCGGCACATTTCTGTGCGTCTATTCCGGCAGGAACTCATTCATGGGGGGCTTGAATGCCTTCATGTATTTCACCATACAGTCCAACATCGCAATTGCCGTCATAAGTGCCATAGGTCTTTATCTTATGGCAAGCAGAAGGAAGATAGGCAGTGTCTGGTACATAGTCAAGTTCGTGGGAACAGTTTCCATAACACTGACAGGGGCTGTGTACTGTTTCGTCCTCGCCCCCACTATGGACAACCCGTGGAACATTGACGGTATCCTGACACACGTTGTCGTACCGGCAGCTGCTGTCATCGACTTCTTTGTAACAGTTACAAGCGGCAGTATAAAAAAGCGGGACACCGTCTGGGTAACGATACCTCCCCTGCTCTATGCCATATATGCAGGCATTGGATATAAGCTGGGCTGGCAGTTTTCGGAAGGACATAACTACCCCTACTTTTTCCTCAACTGGGGAAGTCCCGCCGGGGCATTCGGCTTCACCGACAAACTGCCCTATATGGGCTGCGCCTGGTGGATACTGGCACTGCTCATAGCGCTTATCGCAGTGGGCTTTCTCTATCTTCTGGCAGCGAATCTGCTGAAAAAGCTGATGAAAAAAGCATGAAAGCTGCATTCAACAACAAGATCCCCGACCTAAAACGGCTCGGGGATCCTTTTTATGCCAAAAGCATCACACTTTTACTGTAAAGCCTGCAAGCCCCTCTCAGTCAATGGACTTCATTGTGGGGAACAGAAGCACATCCCTTATGGCAGAGGAATTTGTGAGCAGCATCACAAGGCGGTCTATGCCGTAGCCTATGCCGCCCGTGGGGGGCATACCGATCTCAAGGGCATGGAGGAAATCCTCGTCAAGGCGGTCTGCCTCGTCATCGCCCTTTTTCAGCAGCTCCTCCTGTATCAGGAAGCGCTCCCTCTGATCCACAGGGTCATTCAGCTCGGAATAGGCATTGCACATCTCCCAGCCGTTTATGAACAGCTCGAAGCGCTCTACATAGCCCTCCCTGCCGGGCTTCTTCTTGGTAAGGGGAGATATCTCTATGGGATGATCCATAATAAAGGTGGGCTGGATCATGGACTTTTCGCAGAACTCCTCAAAGAACAGGTTGAGTATGTCACCCTTTTCGTGGCGCTCCTCAAACTCTATGCCCTTTTCCTTTGCAAGTGCCTTGGCAGCGGCGGTGTCGGGTATCTCATCGAAATCCACACCTGCGTACTGCTTTACCGCATCCGTCATGGTCATGCGCCTGAAGGGCTGCCCCAGATCTATCATGTGATCCCCGTAGGGAATGGTTGTGCTGCCGCACACAGTTTCGGCAAGGTGGCGGAACATACTCTCCGTAAGCTCCATCATGCCGTGGTAATCCGTATACGCCTGATACAGCTCCATAAGGGTGAACTCAGGGTTGTGGCGGGTGTCAACACCCTCATTGCGGAATACCCTGCCTATCTCGTACACCCTTTCCATGCCGCCCACGATAAGCCTTTTCAGGTACAGCTCCAATGATATCCTGAGCTTTACATCCTCATCAAGGGCGTTGTAATGGGTGTCAAAGGGTCTTGCAGCCGCTCCCCCCGCATTCGCCACCAGCATGGGGGTCTCTACCTCTATAAAGCCCCTCTCATCAAGGAACCGCCTTATGCCTGATATTATGGCGGAGCGCTTTCTGAATGTGTCTGCCACATCAGGGTTCATGATAAGATCCACATAGCGCTGCCTGTACCGCATATCCTGATTTTTAAGGCCGTGCCACTTTTCGGGCAGGGGGTACAGGGACTTTGAAAGGAGAGTGATGTCCTGTGCGTGGACAGTCACCTCGCCTGTGCGGGTGCGGAAGGCATAGCCCTTCACACCGACTATATCACCGATGTCCCATGTCCTGAAATCGGCGAACTTCTCCTCCCCCACGTCGTTCATGCGGATATACACCTGCATACGGTCCGTGGCATCACGCACATCTATGAAGTTGGCCTTGCCCATATTGCGCCATGTCATTATGCGCCCTGCTATGGTGACCTCTATCCTGTCCGCTTCAAGAGCCGCCTTTAAGCCCTCTGCATCCTCGCCGTACTGCGCCTTGAGTTTTTCTTCAATAGCCTCGTACTGCGCCCGCAGATCCTTGTTGTGTATGCTTACGTCGAACTTTGTTATCTCAAAGGGATCCTTGCCTGCCGCCTTCATTGCCTCCAGCTTGTCAAGGCGCACCTTTCTCAGTATATTGTCGTCCTGCTGGGGAGCATCCTCCACAGCTGCATTTATCTCTTCGTTCATATTGACCTGCCTTACTTGCTTATTTCAAGGACTTCCATCTTGATTACGCCCATAGGTGCCTCTACTTCAAGGATATCGCCTACGTGCTTTTTCAGTGCTGCAACACCGATGGGAGCATCCTCAGAGATCTTGCCGTGCTCCGGGTCTGCCTCGGTATAGCCTACGATCTGTATGTCAAGTATCTCGTCAAATTCCAAGTCGTGGAGCTTTACAAAGGAGCCCACGCCTATCTCGTCGTTGGTGAGATCCTCGTCGCTTACGACCTCGGCGTTGTTTATCTGATCCTCGACCTTGGCGATCTCCGCCTCCAGTCTTGCCTGCTCGTTCTTTGCCTCATCATATTCGGCATTCTCGGAAAGGTCACCGAATGAACGGGCTTCCTTCAGCTGCTGGGCTACCTCCTGCCTGCGGACGTTTTTCAGGTATTCCAGACGCTTCTGGAGTTCTTCAAGACCCTCTGCGGATATTCTTATCTTTTTGATTGACATTGTCAAAACCTCTTTCGTTATCATTTATCAAGCACATGAGGACGGCGGCAGCACCGCCGTCCCTGTGTATCAGCCTACTCGATGACGTTCACTGCCACCTCTGCGGTAACATCCGGAGTTGAGGAGGACATTACAGTGATGGTGACGGTTCCGGGGTACTTTGCCTTTACATTGCCCTCCTGATCCACCTCAGCGATGCTGCTGTTGGAGGATTTGAACACAACAGTCTTGTCCGTTGCGTTTACAGGGTCCACATGGACGGTGACCTTTGTGGTGTCCCCTACATGGAGGGTAGGAAGCGTATTGGTGGATATGTACTTGACAGGTGTATTTGCAAGCACTCTTACCTTTACCTCCTTGTAGATGGAGATATCATCTGCGGCACGTATGGTAAGGGTACACTGACCGGGAGCCAGCGCCTGTATAAGGCCTGCATTGCTGGACTTGGCTATGGCGGGGTTGGAGGACTTGATCCTCACCGCCTGATTCTCGGTCTTGGGGAGAACACCCACCGTCAGCTGGAATGTCTCGCCCTCGGTAAGGGTGACATTCGTCTCCGATACCAGCACATCGGTGATGCTGCTCTTCTTGGCAGTGGTCTCCGTTTGCTTCTTCGTTGTCTGTGACCTTCTTGTGGTGACAGGTGCAGTGGTGACAGCAGCGGTGGCAGGCGCGGTCATTACCGGTTCCTCTGCCACAGGCTCCGTAACGGTGACACCTCTGTGGTTGCTGACACTCAGCTCAACTGTTGTCCCTGCCTCCACCTGTGTCCCGGAGCGCACGCTCTGGGAGAATACACAGCCGTATTCCACACGGTTGTCATCGGCATAGGTAACGGATGCGGCAAGCCCCAGACCTTTCAGCTTCTGTCTGGCTTCAAACTCTGTCAGATACAGAAGGGAGGGCACCTCCACCTTTGAAGAATGGGTGCTTACGTAGATGATGACCTCGCTGCCCTTGTTCACCTGAGAGCCGGAGCGCACGGACTGCTTGAAGACGCAGCGGTTGTTTACCCTTGCATCATCCTCGTATTCTGTCTTTGCCACAAGACCCAATGCCTCCAGCTCTGCCCTTGCCTCTTCCTCGGTCTTGTAGATGAGGGCGGGCACCTCAACGGTCTCATTGAGGGAGCTTACGTATACCATAATGGATGAGCCCTTCTGCACCTGCGTCCCTGCGGAAAGTCCCTGCCTTATCACATTGCCGTAGGCAACAGCAGGGTTGTCCTCATAGATGACATCAGGCACGAGCCCTGCGGCTTCAAGTGCGGCTGCTGCCTGCTCTTCGGTCATGTTTTCAAGGGTGGGGACAGCAACGGTCTCCCCTGTGCCGCTTACATAGATGACTATCTCGGAAACGCCCTCGGCAGCGGTGCCCGCATCGGGCTCCTGCCTTATTACTGTCCCTTCGGGGATATCTGCGGTCTCCTCGTATTCCACCCTGTAGGCAAAGCCCTGCTCTTCAAGCTCCTCCATTGCAACGGATGCCTCTCTGCCGGAAAGGTAGGGGATCACAGCCCCCTCCACATCACTGCATACGGTGAGCACAAGAGTTTCGCCGTTTGAAAGCTTTTCACCGCCTAATACGCTCTGTGAGATGACATCACCGGGCTGACCGGCAGAGGATCTCTCATACTGTATCTCAAAGGGGATATTGAGGGAGCGCAGCTTTGTAACTGCCTCCTCCTCAGTCATAAGGGTAAGATCAGGCACGGCGGCATCAGATGCCGCAAGCTGTGTAACAGAGCCTGTCTGCTTTGTGATATCCTTTTCCCCATCCTTTAAGCCCAAGACCACGCCTGCTATGATACCGATAACAGCAACTGCCCCTATCCCTATCAGAAAAGGCTTCAGAGGGAAACCTCCCCCTGAGCGTGACCCTGCGGATCTTGCCGGCTTGGGGGCGGCAGCCTTGGGTGAGGCAGTGCCCCTCAGAGTGTTTATGATAACATCAATGGAGCCTATCCTGTCTGCAGGGGCAACACGCATGGCCTTGTCTATGACCTGTGTCACCTGCTCCGGCAGATCTGAATGGGAGAAGTCGGTCATGCCGTACATGGCGTTGCGCCCTGTTGCGGCGGTGTAGAGGGTGGAGCCAATGCTGAATATGTCGCTGCGCTGATCCATGAGCCCCTGCTTTACGGATACCTTTGGCGCCCTGTCATTTGCGATGTTGAACTCATGAGGCTGGTTCATCACGTCGGTGAACACCAGTCTCGGGGATGCACCCTGCTCCGGGGCAAAGGCAAGGCCTCTGCACTGCTCGGGGGCAGCGTAGCCGTCGGCGATGTCAGGGTAGGAATTGACCCCGTTCATAACGGTGTTCACATCCATACCGATAAGACATATGTCGTCATTGGGCTTGATAATGACATTCCTGGGCCTTACAGCGCCATGGAGCAGATTCTGGGAATGAAGGTACCTTACAGCCTCGCATATCTGCACGCCGTATTTTCGCACTTGCTTTTCGGAGAGTATCTTCCCCTCTACGGTGAGAGTCTCAAGATCCTTCCCCTCTGCGTACTCAAAGAGCACATACAGGTCATACTCTACCGACACAAAATCCTTGATCTTCGGCAGAAAGGGATTGCTGAGCTTCAACAGCACGTTTATGGCATTTTGTCCCATCTTCTGCTTGTCAGACGATGCCACAGGACGCATCGCATAAAGCTCCCCTGTCTGTACATTCTGCACCTTGTAGAGAATAGTGTCCCCTCCGGAGCCTAAGGTATCAAGTACTTTATAGTAGGTATTGATCATAGTTCCCGGTCGTATCATTGTATGCACCCCCGAATGTTTTGTACTTTGTTGACCCACGCATGATCATGACTGCTTGCTGCAGATTATCCTCAAAGGCTGTTCTATGCCGTTTCTTGATGCGGCATACTGGTATTTTGAACCGTTCCCTGTGTACAGGGGAGTTCTTTCAAGAGTGATGTGTACGCTCTGCTCCGGAGAATTGCTGTCGTATGCCTCCAGGACGAATATATCCGGATCCTCTGCATCACGGGCGATGCGCACCGCATTGAGAGCGTTGCCGCCGTAGGCTATCACCGCAGGAGAGCTGTTTGACAGCTCCTGCACCAGTGCCTCGAATGCCTTTTCTCCTTCGTAGCCGAAGTCGTATATGACTGCATCCTCTGCATAGGGACGATAGCAGTACCAGTTTATCATATCAAGTATGGCCTTGTCCTCGCCGGAGCACATGGACCTGTCTATGAGCACACATTCATACTTGTCAAAGCTCTTTATCTGGGAGAAGGTTATGAGCTTTACAAACCCTGCAAACATGGACTCCTTGGGGGCATCATAGGCATAGTCGGAGGTGATAACCCGCAGCCCCGCCTTTTCGATGAAGTCTCTGGTGCTGTCGTTGTATCTCAGCAGGCCGCCGCTTATCTTGCGGTAATCCCACTTGTCGGCAAACTGAAGGTATGCATTGTACTTGGTGAGTATATCCACCTTGACATCGGAAAGATCCGCCTTGCCGTCGGTAAAGTCCGCAATGCCGGAAATGTCGTAGCCCGGGATGCTCCTGCCGTCCTTGGTGGTGTAGCCCTCCGCCTTCTGGGCAAGCTCCCCCTTGTAGTAGGCACGCATTACCCCCGCTATGCCCACATCTGCGCCGTCGGGGGCAAAGTCCGCACGGAAATTCAGGTATCCCAGGCCGTCACGCCTGATGTTGAAGCCTGAGTCAGCCACAAGGAAGCCTGTCTTCCCGGACTGCTCGTCTATGACCACCCGGTTGTAGGACATGAAGCTGTCTATCTTCTCGTAGATGTTTTCAAGGGCATCCGCATTCGATGCCTGGAAGAACTGGCCGTTGGTCTCACCTGAAATGGTATTGAGGTACTCGGTGTTTATATCCTTGCCAAGGCCTATGGTGAATATGGTTATGTTGTCCGCCACCGCCTCGGATATCACCTTTCTGTCCCTGTCGGTGTTCATGGTGGTGGGCATACCGTCGGTCAGCAGTATGATATAGTTCCTGTCGGAAATATTGATATTCCCGAACTCCTTTATGGCACCCTCAACGGCAGCGGCTATCTCCGTGCCGGAGAATGTGGGGTTGGAGCGGTTGCGTATATCGTCTATTTTGCTCTTTACCTGCTCGCCATTGTCGGAAAAGCCGCATATGAGCTTGTAGCTGCCGGAGAACTCCCCTGCTGCATAGCTTGCATTGTCCCCTATCATGTCGATAAGGTTCATGGCAAAGTCAAGGCGCTTGAACTCCACGTCGTTCTCCTCGGAGCCTGCACACAGCTCCTCCGGGTACATGGAGCCTGAATTGTCTATAAGGAAGAATACCCTTATGCGCCCCTCCTGGCTCAACACTGCGGAATCGCACAGGGCATATATGCCGGATCTGTCAAGCTGTGTGGATGCAAGGCGCTGTGCCTTGTCCACAGAGGTCTCCAGCGGTTCAAAGCTGAGAGTATCGGCATTGAAGCGGTATATGGCAAGGTCGCTGTCCGTATAGCCCCTTGAGGTAAGATCCTCCTCGGAATACCCTATGGTGAGGGTAGCGGAGGAATACTTGTCACAGTAGAACTCATAGGCGGTGTTCACCACGCCGGGGCTGCCCTTGATACTGTTGTTGTCGCTCTCCTCGAACACCACAGGGGATGTGCCGGGGTGGTCGGTAAGGGTGAGCTCCGCAGTGCCTGCCGCATAGGATGCATCGGAGATTATCTGTGCATCCGGGGTGGTGCCGTCGGTGGATTCCTTGGTGGGATCAAGGCCGCTCATTATCTCAGCCCCGTCCTCTACGCCGTCCCCGTCGCTGTCGGGTCTGTCCGCCTCTGTTCCGTAGTCCTTCTCAGCCTCGTCGGTGATTCCGTCCTTGTCGGAGTCCGCAAGACCAACGGAAAGATTCCCCGTGCTCTTTGTCTCCAGGGACAGAGGTGCCCCCTCGGGCACGTCATAGGGTATGCTCTCGTCGGAAACAAGGCGGTTCAGATTGGTAAGGCGGGTGCTGAGATCCTCATACACCTTCTCGTTGCTCTGCCTTGCCCAGATAAAGCCTCCCACATATGCCACTATCACGATGACAGCGGCAGTGATCAGCCCCTTGAGTGCGCCTATGGACAGCACCTGCGCATTGTGCGCCTTGTCCGTTGCATCCTTCTTTACAGGAGCAGTACCGTGGGACACGGCTCCGCCCTCGGTCTCACGCATTATTGCGCCGCCCTTGCTGCCCTCATCCTCACGGTTGCGGGCATTCTCCCTGCGCTGCTGCTCGGCACGCTCCCGTGCCTTCTTCTCCATCTCCGCCCTGCGCTCCATGGAGACACGGGCTCTTTCAAGGCGCTCCTCTTCCTTTTTGAGCTCCTCTTCACGCTTGCGCTTGAGCTCCAGCTCCTCCTTGAGCTTGTTCTGCCTTGCAGTCTCAAGATCCCTGTCAAGGGCATCCAGACCGCTGCCTGACGTATTGCCGAAGCTTGCAAGGTCAGGCGCACCGGAGGGCTTTTTGTGGTGCTCCTCCTTTTCGGGCAGTGCATCCACATCCACCGAACCTGTATATATAGCCTTTACGGCTTTATCTTCTTCACCGTCAACGCCCAGCAGTGCCTTCAGATCCTGCTCCCCGGCTCCCTCTGAGGCTGCCCTTGTGTTATCTGATGCAGAAGTGTTATTAGCCGAATTGTTCTTTTTATTATCGCTCAATTTATTCACCTTTAACAGTACACTTTGCCCGCATCCCGCGGCAGAAAGCCATCAGTTCTCGCTCTGCCTGAACTGGCTGGGATGCCTTGCAAAGAAATCCACTCGGGGTTCAAGGAATTTAAGTCTGTGGCTGTCGCCGCACAGCTGCTCAAGTGTCATGAAGATATTGTCCCAGCTCCATATATCCTCGGAAAGCTGCATATACTCACGCACCATCTCAGTACCCAAAGGGGCAAAGGGGTGGAGCAGCGTCACGGCTGTCCTTATGGTATGGAACGAATTTATGAGATACCTGCGAAGGGCGTCTGCATCCTCCGCCTTTTCCGCCTCGGCCTTTGCCTTGGACATGAACTTGCTGGCCTTTCTGATGTAGGAATCAAGGACATATGTCACCTGATGGAACTCTGTGGTGTACATATAGTGCTCGTAGTCAAGCACCGCAGCCCTTGCCTCCTCCATTATCTGCTCATCGGGAACGCCCACGGGCATAACGCCGTCAAAATACTTCTGTGTATCGTAGAATACGGTTCTCACCATGCGGTTCAACACATTGGAGAGGAGAAATCCCTCCTTTGTGACGGGATCGTTCTCGTCCTCCTTGGCAAGAGGGTTCAGGGGCTTGGGCTGGAAGGATACGCTCCTCTGCCCCAGGCTCAGCCCCAGCCAGTGCATACGCAGCTGCTCCGGGGTGTAGAAATCCAGAAGTTCTGCCGCCATGGGAGGCTTTACACTGCCGCTGGAGGATGCCTTTTTGTCAAGGAACAGTATGTGGTGGTTGGCAACGGGCACAGGCATGGTCAGATGACCCTTCGTGTCACAGGGCGACAGCTCTTCCAGCTTGTCCCCCTGCATAGCCATCCACATGGCAGGCTGTGCCACACAGTAGAAATAAATGTTGTCCTGGCCTATGAACTGATACACCTTGGCATCGTCATCGCACCAGTATCTCTTCCATTCGTTCTCATCGGCACCCTTTGAGGCAAGGTAGCTCCTTGTAAAGGAGATAGGCGCCCAGAGGGACTCAGGCCATACCCATACGGTAAGGGGCTCCTCCCCCTCCAGCACGGGAGCGCTCACGCCCCACTCGATGTTGCCTGT
>DGXE01000078.1 GCA_002395525.1 Ruminococcus sp. UBA4240 | reverse complement strand
TAAATCAGAATTTATCTGACTTGATACATCATTTTCAGACGTTGTGCTTCATTAGCGTGAAATCCGAACTTTTCATAAAATGGAATTTTATCAGGCATTGCACATAATTCAACAAAAATCTGAGTTCCTGAGATTCCATTATCATTGACAAATTTCATTAATTCATTGATTAACATTCTGCCTACGCCTTTGCCCTGATATTCTGGTCTGACAATCACATCTTTGATATAATAATCCAATCCCATGTCACCAATCATTCTTGCCATAGCTATAATTGTATCATCATCAAATATAGAAACTCTGAACAGTGTATGTTCCATTGCAAGCCGTGTTTGTTCTAATGAAGGTGCTTGTCCCCATACTGTTTCCCATAATAATATAAATTCTTCTGCACTTAATTCGTTGTATTTAATTGAATATTTCATAGTATACCTCCTCAATCCGATTTATGTTCGTTACAATTATAGCATAACATTGCTTCATAGTCAATAAACGCCATAGTACTTCTGACGACAGATCAGAAATACTATGGCATAAAACTTCTATATTAGCATAGCACGTAACGGGTCGGCTTTTTTCATATGACCTGATATATATGGAATTTAAGGTATTCTGTCTGGGGGACACCCGAAAGCACGGGGTGATCCGGTGCTGCGCCACGCCGTTCCACACACCGCAGCTTTACTCCCACGCTGCGGGCGGCATCCTCGAGCATTGCAGTAAAAAGGGGCGGTGTCATGAAGTGGGAGCAGGAGGCAGTGGCAAGATAGCCCCCACGGGGCAGCAGCCGCATACCCAGTGCATTCAGCTCTGTGTAGCCGTTTTTTGCATTGCCTACGGTCTTTGAGGACTTGGTGAATGCAGGGGGATCGAGAATGATAAGGTCTGCGGAGCGGTCGTGTGCATCTGTGCGCCGCCTTAGAAAGTCGAATACATCCGCCTTCTCAGTTTCGATATCAATATCGTTGAGAGCTGCATTGCGGCGGGTCATCTCAATGGCTGATGCGGATACGTCCACACAGGTGACCCTTGCAGCACCCGCAGCTGCGCAGTTTAATCCGAAGGAGCCTGTATGGGTGCAGCAGTCAAGGACTGTCCTGCCTTTTGCAAGACGTGCCGCAGCCTGCCTGTTGTACTTCTGATCCAGAAAGAAGCCTGTCTTCTGACCGTTCTCCACGTCCACATAGTATTTAATGCCGTTTTCGGTTATTACGGTCTCCGGTGAGGTGTCCCCCCTGCGGAGGTACCAGCCCTTTTCCTCCTCCATGCCCTCAAGCACACGCACATCCGAGTCATTGCGGAGATATATGCCGTTTACCTTTGCACCGTCCCTTTCAAGCAGGCATACAAGACCGTTCAGAATCACGTCACGGCGCTGTTCGATGCCAAGGGAGAGTATCTGCACGGAGAGCAGGTCGTTGAACCTGTCAACGGTGAGCCCCGGGAATCCGTCCGCCTCCCCGAATATGATGCGGCAGCAGGAAATATCATTTCCCATTACAGTCCTGCGGTACTGCCATGAGTATTCAAGGCGGCGCAGGAAAAAGGCATCGTCAAAGCGGTCATTGGCATTGTCGGAAATGATCCTCACCCGTATCTTAGATGCGCTGTTGTAAAAGCCGCTGCCGATGTAGCGCCCCTTTTCGCTGACAACATCCACGATGTCCCCGTCAGCCGTCTTATCTGCGGATATTATCTCATTGTCGTATACCCGCACATCCCCTGTCTGACAGCGCTCATAGCACCTCTTTGTGACAGTGACAGCGGGGAGATCACGCTTGTGCATGGAAATTCTCCTATTGTGTCCTGTTTATCCTTCTGTGTTCAAGATAGTTTTCAAGTATGATGACAGCGGCAACAGCATCCACTACATTCTTTCGCTTTTTGCCCCTGACGTTGTTCTCATTCAGATAATTGTGGGCAGATACTGTGGTGAAACGCTCATCCCACATGACTATCTCTTTTCCGGTACGCTCGCCCAGCCTTGCGCCGAAATCCTTTGCCCGAAGCTCTGCATCGCCCTGCTTGTCATCTGTACGGCGGGGGAGCCCCACCACTATAAGGTCAGGATTTAACCTTTGAGCCTCGGCGGCAGTCTTCTCAAGGGTAACGTCAAGATCCTTTTCGTGTATGACCGTAACAGGGGATGCAAGTATCTCCATTTTGTCGCATACGGCTATCCCCGTTCGGGAAAGCCCCAGATCCACGGACATTATTATCATGTTATCACCTTATGGGAGAGAGTTACCTGTTTATCTCCAGTATGGGCTGGGTGACGGATGCTCCGGCAGGCACCATGGGGAGAACATTCACGTCCATGCCAATATGACAGTTCACAAGGACGGGCTTGTTCATGTCAAGAGCCTGCTGCAGCTTTTCCCTTACCTCGCTCTTTTTCTCTATGGTGACAGCCTCCACTCCGAAGGAATGAGCCAGCATCTCAAAGTCAGTGTTCTTTTCAAGGGTGGTCTGGGAATAGTGCTCCTTGTAGAACAGCTTCTGCCACTGGCGCACCATGCCCAGAACGGTGTTGTTGAATATAAGCTCAATTACAGGGAGATCATACTTTGCAAGGGTGGAGAGCTCCGCCAGGTTCATGTAAAAGCTGCCGTCACCTGCCATGTTAATGACACGTTTCCCGGGATTGCCCACCTGAGCGCCGATGGCTGCCCCAAAGCCGTAGCCCATAGTGCCAAGACCGCCGGAGGTGGCAAAGGTGCCGGGGTTTTTGAATGGGAAGTATTCCGCTGTCCACATCTGGTGCTGGCCTACCTCCGTGGTGATGATGCACTCCCTGCCGGTAAGCTCTGCAAGGGTCTCCAGCAGATACTTGGGTGTTATCTCCTCGGGGTGGCTCTCCTTTTCCTGCAAGGGGTACTGTGCCTTCCATTCGCTTATCTGTGACATCCATTCCGGGTGGGATATTTTCTGCTTTTTGGAGAGCTGTTCGTTGATAAATGCTGTTACGAGCCTTGCATCCCCGAACACACGCAGATCTGCTCTTACGTTCTTGTCAAATTCCTTCGGGTCACATTCAATGTGGATGACCTTCGCACCCTTGATATTCTCTGCAAAGCTGTCTGTGCTGCAGGTAACCCTGTCGGAAAAGCGTGTTCCCACAGCTACGATGACATCCGCATTTGCTGCAGCCAGGGCAGATGTCTTTGTGCCGTGCATACCAAGCATCCCAAGGTAGCGGTCATCTGTGTTGTCAATGGCGGTAAGCCCCATGAGGGACAGGGAAACAGGGGCATCGCAAAGCCCGGCAAGGGCTTTGAGCTCCTCCTCACCATGGGACAGGGTAACACCGCCCCCCGCAAATATAAAGGGCTTTTTTGCGGCAGCGATCATCTCAGCCGCCTGTAATGCGGCGGCTTCATCGAAGGAGGGGGAGTGTTCCTTTACGGGCTTGTGCTCAAATTCGCACTTGGCGGCGGTTATGTCCTTTGGTATGTCTATGAGCACTGGCCCCTTGCGGCCGTCGTTTGCAATGAAGAATGCTTCTCTGATGGTATCAGCCAGCTTTGTAACGTCCGTCACCTGAAAGTTTGCCTTTGTAACAGGCTTTGTCACACCTGTTATGTTTATCTCCTGGAAGGAATCGAGCCCTAACAGGGACTGACCTACATTACCGGTGATGGCTACCATGGGGATGCTGTCCATGTAGGCTGTGGCAATGGGAGTTACAAGATTTGTAGCCCCCGGCCCCGAGGTGGCAAGGACTACGCCGGTCTTGCCGGTGGTGCGGGAATAACCGTCAGCGGCATGGCCTGCGTGCTGTTCGTGGGAGGTGAGTATGTGCCTTATCCTGTCGGATGCATCGTAGAGGGCATCGTAGATGTTGAGCACGGCACCTCCGGGGTAGCCGAATATGGTGTCAACACCCTGCTCGATAAGGGTCTCGACTATTATCTGTGAACCGTTGAGTAGCATTGTCTTTTCCTCACTTTATGGAAGGTCATTGATATATGGGATTATTGCACCGGGGATATACAGGGAGCCTGCGATTATCACAGCCCCGTTCTTGCCTGCAAGGGAAAATGCCTCCCTGACGGCTGTTCCCATGTCCACACCTGCTGCATCTGCAAAGCAGGGGACAAGCTCATCACGGGGGACTGTGCCCTGTGTAAAGCCGTCTATGCAGAAGGCTCTGTCCACAAGGGGGCTGATATGTGACAGGGATGCCTTGTAGTCCTTGCTCCGGCTCATGCCGCATATCATTATCTTGGGCTTGTTTTCAAGGGTGGATACATAAGCTGCAAGCATTTTCATGGCATCCTCATTGTGGGCGCCGTCTATGAGAACAAGGGGAGATGTGCGCAGGGTCTGTAGCCTGGAGGGCAGTGCCGCACGGGAGACTGCATTCTGTATGTCCTCTCTGGTCATAGCGGGAAAGGAGGAGCTTAAAAGCTCCAGCGCCTTTATGGCAGTCACTGCATTGTATATCTGGTGTACGCCGTTCATCCCCGTGGTGTAGCGCACACCCTCAAGCTCAAAGGTCTGTGAGCCCTTTTGTATCCGGGGACAGGCGGGGATGATAAGCGGACTTTCACATTCTGCCGCCTTTTTTGCTATTATGTCCTTTGTTCCGCCGTACTGTACGGGGTAGAGCACGCAGGGGGAGCCGGGCTTTATTATGCCCGCCTTCTGCACTGCGATCTTTTCCACCGTATCCCCCAGTATGGCTGTGTGATCCAGTGACACGGAGGTTATGACCGAACAGAGGGGTGCCTTTATGATGTTGGTGCAGTCAAGAAGCCCGCCAAGACCTGCTTCAAGCACCACTACATCGCACTTTTCTTCAAGGTAGTAGCAGAATGCTATGGCAGTGGTTATCTCAAACTGGGAATAGCCCTTTTCCTCGTCCACGAGGGGGGCGATACGGGCGATGAGCTGTTCTATCCGCTCATCGGGTATCTCTTCGCCGTTTATCTTTATGCGGTCGTTGTAGCGGTAGATATAGGGGGAGGTAAATTCCCCGACCTTGTACCCTGCGCCTGAAAGGGCGGCGGAGATGATGCGCACCACCGAGCCCTTGCCGTTTGTCCCTGCAACGTGGACGAACCTCAGCTCATCCTGGGGATCTCCCAGTGCGTGCATCAGCCCCGCAAACCGTGAGAGATCCGTCACAGGTGCCCCTGACTTGGTAAAGCGGGACAGGTATTCATCATACATGGGGTGTCAGTACATCCTCCTTTGGGAGCTCAGGCACCGGAGTACCGTTAAGGCTCTGCTCCGGGTGCATTTCCCTGTATATCCGCCGTGAGAGATCGTTTGCCCTTGCCAGCAGGTAGGGGCAGTCAAACAGCATAGGGCCGCCCATATCCGCATATTCCGCCGCCTTTGCATACTCTTTTGACATAAGGTACATCTCGGCACGGCTTATGAGCAGCTCGCCCCTTTCCAGCCTGTGGAAGGGGGAGGCGGGGTTCGGGAAGCGGATGCTGTCATAGACCCGCATATAATCAGCCATGTGGAACAGGGCATAGGAATATTCCCCCTTTGCCTTGTGCTCACAGATCTTAATTGCAAGGGCGCAGAACATAGTCTCCCATGAGCGGGCATAGTCTTTCACCACTATGGGTCGTGCCTCTTCACAGGCTCTCAGGACGCTGTCCCTGTCCCCGGCGCTGTCGTAAAGGGCGATGACAGCGGCATAGTATCTGATGAGCATCTGTGTATCTCTGCCTGAAATGCCCGAACGGGCAGTGTCAAGGCAGCCCACAGCCTTTTCATGCTCTCCCCGCATGATGTACAGCTCCGCAAGGAGCATGAGCAGGGGCGCCTTTTCCGAAAGGGTGTTTATACGGGCGATATTTGCGTAGATGGTGTTTATGGTGCTGTCGGTAAGGCACCATGCAACCCCCGGCACCGCAGAGGGCGGGGAGGTGTTCTCATAGGAGCTCAGCAGGGTCTGCATACGCTTTGTGATGCCCTTGCCCATAAACAGCCACTGCACAAGAGTGGCAAAGGCGGGGCCTATGCAGAGGAACAGCAGCCCTGCTGCAAAATGGCTGTTCATGAACAGGGCTGCACCGGCGGCACCGCATATGACGCTTATGGCGATTATCGCCACAGGCAATGTGTCTGTCAGCTTTATTCGCTTTAGTATCATATCTGCGCTGATGTCAGGCATTTGACCACCGCCTTTCCTCTGTTTGTGCTCTGAGCCTTATTCAAAAGCCTTTATGGAAAGCTCTATCTTCTCCATCTTTTCAAGGGCGGCTGCCAGCTTTTCCCTTTCCTTCTCTATCTGCTGTGCGGGTGCCTTTGAGGTGAAGCCCGGGTTGTTCAGCTTGTTGGAGGAGAAGTCTATATCCTTCTGTACTGCCTTTTTCTCCTTGGCAAGGCGGGCAAGCTCCTTTTCCCTGTCAACAAGCTCGCTCAGCGGGATGAATATGCGGGCATCCCCTGTAACGACTGTCACGCAGCCCTCTGCCTCATAGGAGGAGACTGTCTCCACATGATTTGCGTAGCCCAGCTTTTCAATGAACATTCTGCTTGCGTTGTAAATCTCGGGGGAGGCTGTTTCGATAAACAGGCTCGTCTTTACCGAGGGCACCACGTTCATCTCCGCACGGCGGTTTCGCACTGCCTTTACAGCGGCGATGACCTTCTCAAACTCACGCTCCTCCACAGGGTAGGAGAGCTTCTCGTCGTATACGGGATAGCTTTCAAGCATGATGGGGTTCTCATCAGTGCCGCAGAGCACCTGCCATATCTCCTCGGTGATGTAGGGCATGAAGGGGTGGAGTGCTTTCAGCATACCCTTCATGATGTATACCAGCACAGCCTGTGCGGAGGCGGCATCCTCGCCCCCTGCGGCGATACGGGGCTTTGTGAGTTCAATATACCAGTCGCAGTATACATCCCATATGAAGTCGTATATCTTCTGCTCTGCCACGCCTATCTCAAAGGCATCAAGGTTCTGGTTCACTTCCCTTGCAAGGGTGTTGAAGCGGCTTATGACCCACTTGTCCTCGGTGCGCAGGTTTTCGGGCAGCCCCTTGTCCTCAAAGTCGTCGGGCAGATTCATCATAATAAAGCGGGAGGCGTTCCACAGCTTGTTGGCAAAGTTTCTCGCTGCCTTTACCTTGTCCTCGGTAAAGCGCATATCATTGCCCGGGGCGTTGCCTGTTGCCAGCATGAAGCGCAGGGCATCCGCACCGTATTCGTCGATGACCTCCAGGGGGTCAATGCCGTTGCCCAGGGACTTTGACATCTTGCGCCCCTGTGCATCACGCACAAGGCCGTGGATGAGCACTGTGTTGAAGGGAACTTCTCCTGTGTTCTCAAGGGCTGAGAACATCATCCTTATCACCCAGAAGAAGATGATGTCATAGCCTGTTACAAGGGTATTTGTGGGGTAGAAGTATTTCAGATCCTCTGTCTGCTCAGGCCAGCCCAGAGTGGAGAAGGGCCACAGTGCGGATGAGAACCATGTATCAAGGGTATCCGGATCCTGACGCATGGGCTTGCCGCAGCAGGGGCACACAGCGCTGCTTTCCTTTGTGACGGTCATTTTGCCGCAGTCATCGCAGTAGAATGCGGGTATCTGATGACCCCACCAGATCTGGCGGGATATGCACCAGTCACGGATGTTTTCCAGCCAGTGGTAGTAGGTCTTGTCAAAGCGCTCGGGCACGAATTTGGTCTTGCCTGTCTTTACAGCATCTATGGCGGGCTGTGCCAGCTCCTTCATACGCACGAACCACTGTGTTGACACTCTGGGCTCAACTGTGGTGCCGCAGCGGTAGCAGGTGCCTACGTTGTGGGCATGATCCTCCACACGCACAAGGAAGCCTCCTGCTTCCAGATCCTTTACTATCGCCTCTCTTGCCTCGTATCTGTCCATGCCTGCGTATGCGGGATAGTCATCAACGATGTGGGCATCCTCGGTCATGACGTTTATAACAGGCAGATCATGGCGGCGCCCTACCTCAAAGTCGTTGGGGTCATGCGCGGGGGTGATCTTCACCACGCCCGTGCCGAAATCCATTTCAACGTATTCATCGGCTATAACAGGTATCTCCCTGCCTACAAGGGGGAGTATGAGCATCTTGCCCACAGCATCCTTGTAGCGCTCATCAGCGGGGTTCACCGCAACGGCAGTATCACCTAAAAGCGTTTCGGGGCGGGTGGTGGCAAGCTCCAGATAGCCGCTGCCGTCCTTGAAGGGATAGCGCAGGTGCCAGAAATGGCCTGCCTGATCCTCGTAGTTCACTTCCGCATCTGAAAGGGAGGTCTTGCAGTGGGGGCACCAGTTGATTATCCTCTCGCCACGGTAGATGAGCCCTTTGTCGTAGTACTTTACGAATACCTCCTTGACAGCCTCGGAGCAGCCCTCGTCCATGGTAAAGCGCTCCCTTGACCAGTCGCAGGAGGAGCCCAGCTTTTTGAGCTGCTCCACTATCCTGCCGCCGTACTGCTTTTTCCATGCCCAGGCACGCTCCATGAAGGCATCTCTGCCAATCTCTTCCTTGGTGATGCCCTCCTTGCGCATGGCTTCGACTATTTTTGCTTCTGTGGCAATGGCGGCGTGATCCGTGCCGGGGAGCCACAGTGCGGAGTATCCCGACATTCTCTTGTGGCGGATAAGTATGTCCTGAAGAGTCTCATCAAGGGCATGACCCATGTGGAGCTGCCCGGTTATGTTCGGAGGGGGGATAACGATGGTGTAGGGCTTTTTCTGCGGATCCCTGTGTGCCTTGAAGCACTCCTTGTCAATCCAGTATTTGTAGATCCTGTCCTCAAAGGCCTTGGGATCATATGTTTTTGCAAGTTCTTTTCTCATAAAGCTCATCCCTTCAAAGCATGGTTATCAAACAATACATTCCATTTTACCATATTCTGTCTTCAATGTCAATCATAATAATATTCAAATTTCCTTGACAAATAGCATGGAAATGGTGTATAATAGAAAATGATACGTGTATGTCAAGGTTTTGACGTATCATCCCGTATTCAGCAGGATTCATTCATGCAGACAGGGGTGGGAAATATGCTTCAACCAGGTATCAAGGCTCCGTTTTTCATGCTGCCCGACAGCAACGGCAGGGTTCGCTCCCTGTCTGAATTTGCAGGCAAAAAGGTGATCCTCTATTTCTACCCGAAGGACAATACCTCCGGGTGTACCAAGCAGGCCTGCGGCTTTGCAGAGCTGTATCCCCGCTTTACGGAAAAGGGTGCTGTGGTCATAGGCATAAGCGCTGACAGCGCCGCTTCACATCAGCGGTTTGCGGAGAAGTATTCCCTGCCCTTTATCCTTCTGTCTGACAGGGAACGCACGGTGATGGGGGAATACGACGTGCTGAAGGAGAAGAAGAGCAGCACCGGCAGGGAGGTCTACTCCACTGTCCGCACCACCTACATAATTGACGAGCAGGGCTACATAGAAAAGGCATTCGGGGAAGTAAAGGCGGCAGAGAACCCTTCAAAAATGCTGGAAGAGATATCCTGACAGCCGCCGGCAGAAAAGAAACAAGGGGATTTTCCTGTGAACAGTAAAAAACATACATTCAAGACGCTCCCGGGCAGGATAAGCCTGCTCAACGGCGCCTTCATAACGATCCTCATACTTGTGACGGGGGCGCTGCTCCAGCTTGCAGGGAATCTATACATCGCTCTGGGCGTGAGCATAGTGCTTACGGCAGCGTATATCACTGCCACCTATTTCGTCCTCCGCAGGATGTCGGAGGATATGGACAAGATAGGGGACAGGCTCTGCGACATAAGCGAGGGGCGGCTGTCCGCAGACCGTGAGACAGACAGCCCATTCTACGAAATAAAGGAGCTTGACCGCATCGCACGGGACACCGGTCTGAGGCTGTATGACACCATACACCTTACAGCAGGCGCTCTTGATGACCTTGCCGCAGGCAGGCTTGACACCCGTCTCCCCTCGGAATGGCCCGGCGAATATGCAAAGCTTGCGGATAAATACAACGAGATAGCCGAGGCTTTGCGCTCCACCATAGAGAGCATATATGTCGTCACAGGACAGGTGACCACAGGCTCAGGGCAGGTGGCGGATGCGGCACAGTCCCTTTCCAAGGGCGCATCGGAGCAGTCTGAATCCATACATATGCTCACCACCCAGATCGAGGATATATCCGAGAGGATAAACAACACGGCAGCATCGGCGAAGAACACATCGGAGATAGTCAAGTCCAACAGCCTGAGCATAGAGGAGTGCAGCAAGGAAATGCACAATATGCTCATGTCCATGAAGGACATAAACGAAAGCTCCATGGAGATATCCAAGATCATAAAGGTCATAGACGATATTGCGTTCCAGACAAATATCCTGGCACTCAATGCCGCTGTTGAGGCGGCAAGGGCGGGGAGCGCCGGCAAGGGCTTTGCGGTGGTGGCGGACGAGGTCAGAAACCTTGCTGCAAAGAGTGCGGAGGCTGCAAACCGTACCACGGCTCTTATAGAAAAATCCGTTGCCAATGTGGAAAAGGGCTCTGCCATTGCCAATGACACTGCCAAGGTGCTTGAAAACGTGGTCATGAATTCCAGCACCATCGAGGGCGAGATATCCAAGATATCCGAGGAAAGCGTGATGCAGGCGGAGGAGATACGCAACATCACCGAGGGCGTAGAGCGCATATCCTCCGTGGTGAACAACAACACCGCCACAGCAGAGGAGTCTGCGGCTGCCTCCGAGGAGCTTTCCGGACAGTCGGTAACCTTGAAGCAGCTCCTTTCCCATTTCAGCTTCAGCGCCCTGAAGGAGAGGGCACCTGCCCAGTCCGTTGCGGATGAGGTGTACACCGCAGACAGCCCTTCAGAGAACGCCCCTGTAAAAACTCTCCCCGATACGCCTCCTGCCCATGACACCTTTGAGTTTGAAGGGGACAAGGGAAAGTACTGATCCATACCGCATAAAGCAAGACGGTCATCTGTCTTGCTTTATTTGAGGGGTCTTGCTGAACTGCCGGCTCCTATCATGAATAATTTACACAAATATAGTTGACTTTTTTTATGGAATGTGATAAAATGTTGATTTCAGAATAAGTACACGATGAAGGCACAGAGCCATACCGTTTTGGAGGGATTGAAATGGTTTTATCAAAGTATACCGATGTTATTGATCTTGCAGATATGGGCACGGACTGGTGGCTTGATGTTGTAAAGCTTGCTTCCGACATCTATGACGACCCCGGAAAATATGCCCATGCCGCAGATGGAAAGATAATGGCGACCCTTTTCTACGAGCCCTCCACACGTACACAGATGTCCTTCCAGACAGCTATGCTGAGACTGGGCGGCACTATCATAGGTTTTGACAACCCTGCCACCTCCTCTGTGGCAAAGGGGGAGAACCTGAAGGATACCACAAAGATAGTATCCTCCTATGCGGACATCATGGTAATGCGCCACCCCGCCGAGGGAGCTGCGAAGGCTGCCGCCCTTACTGCGGACTGCCCCATAATAAACGCCGGTGACGGAAGTCACTGCCATCCCTCTCAGACACTGCTGGATATGCTTACCCTTTACAAGGAAAAGGGCAGGCTCACAGACCTTACCATAGGCCTGTGCGGTGATCTGCGCAACGGGCGCACGGTACACTCTATGTGCAAGGCGCTGTGCGGCTTCAAGGGGATAAAATTCGTGATGATATCCACACCGGAGCTGGGTATGCCACAGTATATCAAGGACAGGCTCAACTCCGCAGGCTGTGCCTATGAGGAGGTGCGCTCCCTGGAGGATGCCATAGGCTCCCTGGATGTGCTGTATATGACAAGGGTGCAGAAGGAACGCTTTGCTGACCGTGAGGAATATTACGAGCAGAAGGGTGCCTACTGCCTGGACAGGAACAAGCTCAACATGGGGCGCAGTGACCTTATCGTCATGCACCCCCTGCCCAGAGTGGATGAGATCCCCATGGACGTGGATGACGACCCCAGAGCCCTCTACTTCAAGCAGGCAAAGTACGGAGTATATGCAAGAATGGCTCTGGTGCTCACTGTACTCAATGAACCCCGCAGATCCATGCCGCTTCTCACCGGAAAAGAATATACGGGCACAAGATGCAAGAATCCCAAGTGCATCACACGGAAGGAATACTATCTGCCCCAGTTCTTCAGAGGGAGCGGGGATCTGCTTGAATGTGAATACTGCGATGAAAGGCAGCTCGTATAGCGAACAGGCGGTGCGGCTGCCCCAAGGATGGCAACAAAGGAAAGAACAATGGAAGAGAAAAAAGAAAGAATCGTAAGAACCCCTGAATACCCCCTGCTGACACTCAACGGGATAGTTGTGTTCCCCCATGTGGTGCTGCATTTTGAAATGACAGACCCCAGATCCATACACGCTGTGGAGCACGCCCTTGAAAGTGAAAGGCTCGTTTTCCTCACAGGGCGTGACACGGACGGGGAGCTTTTCAGGACAGGCGTAGTAGCAAGGGTAAAGCAGGTAGTGCGCTCCTCCGAGAGCACCATGCGTGTGATGCTCAACGGTGTGTACCGTGCAAAGCTTGTCAGGACCCGTGACAACGATGACTATACATCGGCGGTGGTGAAGAGATTCCCTGAGAAGAAGGAGACACCGGAGGATACAGAGATCACAGGCCTTATGCGCACACTGAAGGCGCTGTTTGCGGACTATGCTTCAAAATCCCCATCCATGTCCGGGGACTTTGTGAAGGCTGTGCTCACCAATGAAAATCCCTATGAGGTGTTTGAGAATATAGCCGTGGGGATCCCAATGGATCTGAAAAAGCGTCAGCAGCTGCTGGAGGCAAACGGCCTTTCGGACAAGCTGATGATGCTCATTACCACACTGAATGAGGAGATAGCCGTGCTTGGCTATGAATCCGATATCAGGGAGAGGGTACACAGCCAGATAGCCTCAAATCAGCGGGAATACTTCCTGAGAGAGCAGATGAAAGCTATCTCAAGAGAGCTGGGTGAATATGACGAAGCCGCCGAGGGCGATGAGTACGTTGACAAGATAAAGGCACTCTCCCTTTCGGAGGAGTATGAGGAAAAGCTCCTTAAAGAGGCGGACAGACTGGCTCAGTACGGCCCCGGTTCCCCGGAGTCCGGGGTCATCAAGACCTATCTTGACACGGTGCTCGACCTGCCCTGGCACACCTCCACCAAGGAGATAAACGACATCAAGCACACCGCAAAGATACTTGACGACGATCACTACGGGCTTAAAAAGGTCAAGGAGCGCATCCTTGAGACCATAGCCGTAAAGCAGCTCGCACCGGAGACCAAGGGGCAGATAATCTGCCTGTACGGACCTCCCGGAGTGGGCAAGACCTCCATAGCAAAGTCCATTGCCCGTTCACTGGGGAGAAACTACACCCGTGTGTCACTGGGCGGTGTCAGGGATGAATCCGACATCAGGGGGCACAGAAAGACCTACATCGGCGCAATGCCCGGCCGCATAATCGCAGCTCTGCTTGAAACAAAGGCAAATAATCCTCTTATCCTGCTGGATGAGATAGACAAGATGAGCCATGATTTCAGGGGGGATCCCTCCTCTGCACTGCTTGAGGTACTGGATTCCGAGCAGAACACCAATTTCCGTGACCATTACATAGACCTGCCCTTTGACCTGTCCAATGTGATGTTCATCACCACTGCAAATGACATATCCGTCATTGACCCGCCCCTGCGGGACAGGATGGAGATAATAGAGCTTTCAAGCTACACCAGGGAGGAGAAATTCCACATCGCAAAGGAGCATCTTATCCCCAAGCAGCTTGAAAAGCACGGTATGAAGGCATCTCAGCTCAGGATAAACAATACCGCCGTGTATGAGCTTATCGACTACTACACCCGTGAGGCGGGGGTGCGTGAGCTGGAAAGGGTCATCGCCTCCCTCTGCAGGAAGGCTGCCAAGATCATCGTTGAAGGCACTGCGGCAAGGGTGAGCATCAGCGGCAAGGACGTAAAGACCTATCTGGGCAACCGCAAGTACATAGAGGACTTCTCCGCAAAGCAGGACAGCGTTGGCGTTGTCAACGGCCTTGCGTGGACGTCGGCAGGCGGTACTATCATGCCCCTTGAGGTGCTTGTGAATGAGGGTCACGGAAATGTTACCGCCACAGGCTCCTTAGGCGAGGTGATGCAGGAATCTTCACGCCTTGCTGTCAGCTTCGTGCGCTCCATTGCGGATGAATACGGCATTGAAAAGACCTTCTACATGAGCAAGGATATACATATCCACGCACCGGAGGGGGCTACACCCAAGGACGGACCCTCCGCAGGTGTCACCATGACCACTGCCCTTGTGTCCGCACTTACGGGGATACCTGTTCACAGCAGTGTTGCCATGACGGGGGAGATAACCCTTCACGGCAAGGTGCTCCCCATAGGGGGCTTGCGTGAAAAAACCATGGCTGCCTACAAGGAAGGCATAAAGACTGTGATAATACCGAAGGGCAACCGCCCGGATCTGGATGAGATAGAGGATTCCGTCAAGGAAAATATCCGTTTTGTCTTTGCGGATGAAATGAAGGATGTCCTTGATACCGCTCTTGCGGGGAAGCCGCAGGAAAAGCCCCCTGTAAGAGTGGGCTTTACGAGTTGATGATATGAATTTTAACAAAGCAGAGTTTAGCACCTCCTTCGGGGAATACAGGCAGATACCCCCGTCTGACAGGACGGAGATAGCCTTTGCAGGGCGCTCGAATGTGGGGAAATCCTCCCTTATCAACAAGGTGCTGGGGCGAAAGTCACTGGCAAGGGTGTCCGCCGTGCCCGGAAAGACTGCCACCATAAACTTCTACACCCTTGAAGGCATATATCTTGTGGATCTCCCCGGATACGGCTACGCAAAGGTGGCAAAGTCCGACAAGCAGCGCTGGTCGGGGCTGATAGAGGGGTACCTGCATGACGACAGGGACTTAGCTCTTATCTTTCAGCTTGTGGATATGCGCCACCCCCCCTCTGCGGATGACCTGCAGATGATAGACTTCATGGTGCAAAGCGAGATACCCTTTGTCATAGTATTTACCAAGGCGGACAAGCTGAGACCCCGTGAGCGTGAGGAGCGCATGGCGGGCTTTGCAAAAGAGATACCCTACTTCGACGAAATAACTCACATAGCCTTTTCCTCGGTAACAGGGGAGGGCGTTGAGGAGATACGAAAGATCATAACAGAACTGGGTGAATGATATGAATGACACGCTGAACATCGCAAACGGCCACCTGACCATCGGGGGAGCTGACTGCGTAGAGCTTGCAAAGGAGTACGACACTCCGCTGTATGTTATGGACGAGGGCACTGTCCGCCGTGCTGTGCGGGAGTTCAAGGCCTCCATGGATGAGTGCTACGACGGCAGGGGAATGGTGTGCTATGCCACAAAGGCGTTCTGCTGCAAGGAAATGTGCCGCATCATGAAGGATGAGGGCATAGGTCTTGACACAGTATCCGCCGGGGAGATATACACCGCCCTATCCGTGGGCTTTCCTCCCGAAAGGATAGTCTTTACCAGCAACAACAAAAAGGACGAGGAAATTGCCTACGCCATAGACAATCACATAGGGCGCATCACCTGCGACAATATGGAGGAGCTGAGACGCATATCCGCAATCGCCTCCGAAAAGGGCAGACAGGTGCGTGTGATACTCAGGCTAAAGCCCGGTGTGGAGGCTCACACCTTTGAAGCTGTAATGACAGGTCAGATAGACTCCAAGTTCGGCTTTGCCATTGAGACAGGTGAGGCACTTGCCGCCGCAAAGGAGACTGCAAAGCTCCCCGGTATAGACCTTGCGGGCATACACTGCCACATAGGCTCCCAGATACACGACATCGCCCCCTTTGAAAAGGCAGCGGAGGTCATGGCAGTTTTTATCGCAAAGCTCCACGATGAGGGCATAGAGATAAAGGATCTTTCACTGGGAGGCGGCTTTGGCATAAAGTACACCGAAAAGGATATACCCGTTCCCTACGGCGACTATATGAAGCGTGTCTCCAAGAGGCTCAAGGAGTGCTGTGAGAAATACTCCCTGCCCGTGCCCTTTGTGATGATAGAGCCGGGGCGCTCCATAGCGGCTCCGGCAGGGCTGACTCTGTACACCGTGGGCTCCCGCAAGATAATACCGGGTATACGCACCTATATCGGTGTTGACGGGGGTATGTGCGACGACCCCAGATATGCGCTGTACAAGTCCGAGTATACGGCAGTCGTTGCCAACAAGGCGGATGAGCCCAAGGACGAAACAGTGACCATAGCAGGGCGTACCTGTGAGTCAGGCGACCTTATCGGCGAGAATATGCCCCTGCAGCACGCCGAGGCCGGAGATATCATAGCGGTGCTGGCGACCGGTGCGTACAACTACTCCATGGCATCCCACTACAACCGTGTCCCCAATGCGGCAGTGGTGATGGTAAAGGACGGCAAGTCCCGTGTCATCGTAAGGCGTGAGACCTGGGAGAGCATGGCTGACAACGACGTTTAACTCAGTACATACAAATCAAACCGAAAGGATAGATACCAATGAAGACATACGGCATAATCTGCGAGTACAATCCCTTCCACAACGGACACATCTACCAGATCCAGAAGACAAAGGAGCTGACAGGGGCAGACCACATCGTTGCCATAATGAGCGGCAACTTTGTTCAGCGTGGTGAGCCTGCACTGCTTGACAAGTTTAAGCGTTCACAGATAGCGGTGAACAACGGGGTGGATCTGGTAATTGAAATGCCTGTGAGATATTCCCTTGCAAATGCGGAGATGTTTGCGGGGGCAGGCGTTATGATGCTTGCATCCCTGCGGTGCATAGACGGCATTTCCTTCGGTGCAGAGACCGATGATCTGGCTCTGCTGAAAAAGTGTGCCGACACTGTTACAAAGGTCGCCACACAGGAAAATCTGAAGCCCCTTATGGAGCAGGGTATGTCCTATCCCATGGCTATACAGCAGCTGGTAGCTCTTGAAGCAGGCCCTGCTGTGTCCGATGTGCTCTCATCCCCCAACAATATCCTTGCGGTTGAGTATCTGAGGGCTATCAAGAGAATGGGTCTTGAGGACAAGCTGCAGCCCTGTGTCATCAAGAGAGCAGGTGCTGACCATGACGGCGCAGAGCACAGCGGCACCATAGCCAGCGCTGAGGAGATCCGCCGCATGATAGACGACGGTGAGGATTTCTCAGCCTTCGTTCCCGCAGACACATTAAAGGCAGTTACCGAGTACGACGACAAGGATCTGCTGTGCTGGTACGAGAACTACGAGAGAGTCATCCTTTACAGGCTGCGCACCACATCCCCCCAGGAGATAATCAGCGCTCCCGACGTGGATCAGGGGCTTGCAAACCGCATATTCCAGGCAGCAAGGGTATCCGACTCCCTGGAGGATCTCCTTGACAAGATCAAAGCTAAGCCCTATCCCATGGCACGCATCAAGAGGGCTCTGTTCAACATAGTTCTGGGTATCAAGCGTGACGATATGAAGATACCTCCCGTATTCGGCAGGATACTTGCCCTCAACGACAGGGGCGCAGAGGTGCTCAAGCTCACAGGATCCCTCCCTCAGGACAGGTTCTCCATTCCCTATTCCTCTGCCTTCAAGGATTTTGTAAACCCCGAGAACAAGGCCATGATGCGCTATTCCAGCATGACCACCGTATCAAGCGATGTGTATGCACTGGGTTCAAGGGCGCTGCGTCCCGGCGGCATGGACTTTACCGTTCCCATCTATTTCAGCAAGATAGAGGGATTTGTTTCCGAGCTTCCCGCTGACCTTAAGACCACCACACATCAGGGCACTCCCGAAGAGGTGGAGGCAGCCCGCAAGGCTGAATATGAGGCACATAAGAAGGCTGCCGAGGCAGCACAGCAGGAGGCTATGGCACAGGCAAAGTCTGACCTTGGCCATCCCACTCCCGTGCCTGTGGAAAAAAACGGCGGTGAGGAAAATTGACAAAGGAAAAAATAGCCCGTATAAATGAGCTTTTCCACAAGTCAAAGACACAGGGGCTGACGGAGGAGGAAAAGGCGGAGCAGACAGCGCTGCGCAATGAGTACAGACGCAGCTTTGTTGCCAATCTGTCCCAGCAGCTTTCCACCATTCAGTATACAGATGCCCCCTCCCCCAACAATACGCCGAAGGTAGACATTGTAGAGTGACTAAAAGCCGCACGGCAGGGCTGTGCGGCTTATGAGTTTAAGAGTACAGGTGGATAATGGATCTTTCATTCACTAACAAGGTAAAGACCCCCTGCTACGTTGTGGACGAGGGGCTTATAGAAAAGAATATGCGCATACTCCGGGGTGTCAGGGAGAGGACAGGGTGCAAAATACTCCTTGCCCAGAAGGCATTCTCCATGTATGCCCTGTATCCCCTCATGGGGGGATACATAGACGGCACCACCGCCAGCGGCCTGTATGAGGCAAGGCTTGGGGCGGAGGAAATGCCGGACGGTGAGGTGCATATATACTCCCCCGCCTACCGTGACTGCGACTTTGACGAGATAGCACGCATATCGGATCACATAGTGTTCAATTCCCCGTCCCAGTATGAGCGGTTCAGAGGCAGGGTAAGGAGGGGCACACAGTGCGGAATAAGGGTAAACCCCCTGTATTCGGAGGTGGATACCCCCATGTACGACCCCTGTTCCCCTTCATCACGGCTGGGCACCCGCCCGGAGGACTTTGACATTTCAAAGTGCGAGGGCATAAGCGGCCTTCACTTCCACACCATGTGCGAGCAGGGAAGCGATGTGCTGGAGCGCACGGCAGAGCAGTTTGAAAAGCACTTCGGCAGGTATCTGGGCGACCTTTCATGGGTAAACTTCGGCGGAGGTCATCATATCACCCGCAAAGGGTATGACATTGACAGGTTGTGCCGTGTCATCGACCATTTTACCCAAAAATACGATGTGAAGGTGTATCTGGAGCCGGGGGAGGCTCATGCGCTGAACGCCGGCTTCCTTGTGGCTGAGGTGCTGGATGTGTTTGAAAGTGCAGGGCGTTATCACGCCATAATCGACGCTTCTGCCGCCTGCCATATGCCGGACGTGCTGGAAATGCCCTACCGCCCGAACATCATCGGGGCAGGAGAGCCTGATGAAAAGCGATTTACCTATACCCTGGGGGCGGCTACCTGCCTTGCGGGGGACGTGATAGGCACCTATTCCTTTGATGAGCCCCTTAAAGCCGGGGACAGGCTCGTCTTCTGCGATATGGCGATATATTCCATGTGCAAGAACAATACCTTCAACGGCATAGGTCTGCCCTCCATCTACCGCATAGACAGGGACGGAGAGGTGCATCTGCACAAGTCCTTCGGCTACGAGGACTTCAAATGCAGACTGTGACGGCATCAGCGGCGGCAGTGTGCGTTTTCGGGATGTGCTGCAAAAAATATATTTTATCTATTGAATAATCCTCTCAAATGTGGTATAATCAATGTGTGTTTAAAAAAAGAATGCATCTTGCGTTCATGCTTTGGAGGTCATTATGATACTTGTAACCGGAGGGGCAGGCTATATCGGCTCCCACACCTGCATAGAGCTCCTTGATGCCGGGGAGGAGATAATCGCCCTCGACAACTTTTCCAATTCAAAGCCGGAGGCCATAGACCTTATAAAAGAGGTGTCCGGAAAGGATTTCAAATTCGTTGAGGCGGATCTTCTTGACAGAGCTGCTGTAAGGAAAGTCTTTGAGGAGAATGAGATCGAGTCCGTTATCCACTTTGCGGGGCTGAAGGCTGTGGGTGAATCCGTGGCAAAGCCCATAGAATACTATCACAACAACATCACAGGCACCCTTATACTCGTGGATGAGATGAGAAAGCACGGCTGCAAGACACTTGTGTTCTCCTCATCTGCCACGGTGTACGGCGACCCTGCATCGGTGCCTATAAAGGAGGATTTCCCCCTTTCCACCACAAATCCCTACGGCTCCACAAAGCTCATGATAGAAAACATTCTTCAGGATGTGTACAAGTCAGACAATGAGTGGAGCATCGCACTCCTGCGCTACTTCAACCCCATAGGCGCCCATTCCTCGGGCAAGATAGGGGAGAACCCCAACGGCATACCCAACAACCTTATGCCCTACATACAGCAGGTGGCAGTGGGCAAGCTGCCGAAGCTGGGGGTATTCGGCAATGACTATCCCACCCATGACGGCACGGGCGTGCGTGACTATATCCACGTTGTGGATCTGGCAAAGGGTCATCTCAAAGCCATACAGAAGCTTCGCACCATGAAGGGCGTAGGAATATGGAACCTGGGCACAGGCAGGGGCTATTCCGTCCTTGATGTGGTGAAGGCATTTGAAAAGGCAAGCGGTGTGACTATCCCCTATGAGATAAAGCCCCGCCGCCCCGGCGACATCGCAGAGTGCTATGCAGACCCCTCAAAGGCTCTCAAAGAGCTTGGGTGGAAGGCAGAGCTGGGTATAGATGAGATGTGCAGGGACAACTGGAACTTTATAAGCCACAATTCATAAAGGAAGGCCACTATGAACATCACCTTTGATACTTTGCCCGCAACACTGGAGGAAATGCAGGCCTGCCCCTACGGCTCCCTTTCCGAGCCTGAATACGGTGCGGCGCTGTTCCTTGCTGCAATGCTGGTGTATCCGAAAAACAAGGAAGAGGCGCACAGGATGATAGCCTGGCTCAAGGGTCCCGGGGGGCTCAATGAATATCAGAAGCAGTTTTTGCGGGACAGGATGATGGACGGCAGGGACTATGTGGTGCGCTCCTACTTTGTGGGTTCATCCTCGGAGAATGATTACACCTTTGATATGCCTGCCACTACCGTTGACATGGTGCGCCGCCCTGAGACTCCCATAGAGGGGCGGATGAGGGTATTCATGAAGTCCACAGGCGCTGACTCCGAGCGTGAGATACGTATGCGCCTGAAGCCCTCCGAGGGCAAATGGTACATGGAGGATCAGATGCTCCTTGCCATGATAAGGGTGCCTGTTTCAAAGGATGACTGGGCATAAAGCCGCAGATGACCGGCTGTAATGAAAAACTCTTGAAAAGTGCCGGGATATATGTTATAATAATACATTATTTTGCAAGGAGCGGATCAAAATGGAAATGGATATGGTAAAGTATCTGGCAAAGCTTGCAAAGCTCTCCTTCACCGATGAGGAGCTTGAAAAGGCTGTTGCGGATATGACCGACATCATCGACCTTATGGATACCATCAAGGACATAGATGTGGTATATGATGCCTATAAGGACAACCACAACGTGTATCTTGCGGATCTTCGCAAGGATGAGGCTATGCCCTCACTCCCCACGGAGAAGCTGCTGGCCAATGCAGTAAATCAGGAAAACTGCTTTGTTGTGCCCAAGGTCGTTGAATAAAGGAGTAGGAATATGAGTATGGATCTGACTGTAAAACAGCTTAGAGACGGTCTTGACAGCAGGGAGTTCTCCGCAAGGGAGATAACACAGAGCTATCTTGACCGCATAGAAAAGATCGACGGCCAGCTTGAAAGCTACATCACCGTTACGGGGGAAAAGGCGCTTGCGGCTGCGGACAAGGCTCAGCAGCGCATAGATGCAGGGGAGAGCGCTCCCCTTACGGGCATCCCCATGGCTATCAAGGACAACATCTGCACAGAGGGCGTGCTCACCACCTGTGCGTCGAGGATGCTGGAAAACTTCGTTCCTCCCTACAACGCAACTGTTATGGACAGGCTGGAGGCTCAGGACACAGTGCTCCTGGGAAAGGTGTCCATGGATGAGTTTGCAATGGGCGGCTCCACACAGACCTCTGCCTTCAAGAAGACAAAGAACCCCTTTGATCTCACCCGTGTTCCGGGCGGCTCCTCAGGCGGCTCTGCGGCGGCGGTAAGTGCGGATCTCTGCGGGGCAGCATTAGGCTCCGATACAGGCGGCTCCATAAGACAGCCTGCCTCCTTCTGCGGTGTTACAGGACTCAAGCCTACCTACGGACGTGTTTCAAGATACGGTCTTGTGGCATTTGCATCATCCTTTGACCAGATAGGCCCCATAGCAAGGAGCGCTGAGGACTGCGGCATTATACTCAATGCCATTGCAGGCTACGATTACCACGACGGCACCGCATCAAAGCTCCCTGTGGAGGACTACACCGCAAAGCTCGGCATGGATATGAAGGGCAAGAAAATAGCCTATGTATCAGAGTTCTTCGGCGAGGGCGTAGACGATGAGGTCAGAAACTCCGTTCTTGCCGCCATCGACAGCTACAAGGCAATGGGTGCCCAGGTAGTGGAGTGCTCCATGCCTTCCCTTAAATATGCCATTGCCGCATATTACCTTATCGCATCGGCGGAGGCATCCTCCAACCTTGCAAGGTATGACGGCATAAAGTACGGCCACCGCTCCGAGGTGGAGGGCAGCTACAATGACCTGGTGATCGCATCCCGCAGCGAGGGCTTCGGCGATGAGGTAAAGCGCCGCATACTCCTTGGCAACTATGCCCTTTCATCAGGCTACTATGATGCCTATTACGGCAAGGCAATGGGACTCAGGCAGCGCATCCGTGAGGAATATGCGGGCATCTTTGAAAAGTGCGATCTTATCATAACACCCACTGCCCCCTCCGTTGCCTACGGCATAAACGAGAATATCCACGACCCCAGAAAGATGTATCAGGCAGATTTCTGCACTGTTACCGTAAACATAGCCTCCCTTCCCGCCATTTCCACCACCTGTGGCTACAATGCCGACGGTATGCCCATAGGTATGTCCATCGTGGGCAATATGTGGAAGGAAGCGGATATAATCGGTGCCGCAGATGCGTTTGAGAAGACTTTTGTGCGCCGCAGCGCCGCACTGTAAGGAGGTAGTGACATGATTTCAGATTACATACCCGTTATCGGGCTTGAGATACACTGCGAGCTGTCCACAAATTCCAAGGTGTTCTGCACCTGCTCGGCGGAGTTCGGCGGTGACCGCAACACCCGCTGCTGTCCTGTATGCTGCGGTATGCCGGGTACTCTGCCCATAATCAACCAGACAGCCGTTGAATATGCGGTAAGGGCCGGATATGCCCTTAACTGCGGCATCAATAAGTTCTCCGTGTTCGACAGAAAGAACTACTTTTACCCCGATCTGCCCAAGGCATATCAGATATCGGAACTGAATTTCCCCATCGTGCTTGCGGGCGAGGTGCCCATTGAGTATGAGGAGAACGGGGAAAAGAAGAAGAAGAGCATACGCATAAACCACATCCACCTTGAGGAGGATGCGGGCAAACTGGTGCACGACGACCTGAACGGTGTGTCCCTGTGCGACTACAACCGCTGCGGAGTGCCCCTTATAGAGATAGTTACCGAGCCTGATATGCGCTCCCCCGAGGAGGCAAGGAAGCTGGTGGAGACCATTGCCCTGCAGCTGCAGTACGCAGGGGTTTCCGACTGCAAGATGGAGGAGGGCTCTATCCGTGCGGATGTGAACGTATCCCTCATGCGAAAGGATGCAACAGAGTTCGGCACAAGAGCGGAGATAAAGAACGTAAACTCCCTTAAATCCATATACCGCACCATCGAGTACGAGATAAAGCGTCAGGCGCAGATACTCGACAGAGGCGGCGAGGTGGTACAGGAGACACGCCGCTTTGATGCCAACAAGGGGGAGACAAAGGCAATGCGCTCCAAGGAAGATGCACATGACTACAAGTACTTCCCCGATCCCGATATATTACAGGTGAACTTCACCGATGAGGATTTAGAGCGCATAAAGGCATCCCTTCCCGAAATGCCTGCACAGCGCAGGGAGCGCTACCTCTCCATGGGCATCCCCGAAAAGGAGGCTATGGTCATTGTCAATGACAAGGTGATCTCCGACTTCTTCGAGGACTGCATGAAGGTCTACAACAACCCCAAGTCCCTTGTGAACTTCATCAACGGCGAGATAATGCGCCGCATCAACTTAGGGGAGATAGACAAGGATGCCCCCAAGTACACAGCTGCCCAGGTGGCACATCTTGTGGAGATGTCCGAGACTGACAAGGTGTCCAAGAACGATGCCAAGACCATATTCCGTGAAATGGCTGAAAAGGGCGGCGATCCCGAGGAGATCGCAAAGCGTGAGGGCATGATAATAGTTGTGGACACCACCCGTGTACATGAGGTAATAGACGCAGTATTTGCCGCAAATCCCGGTCCTGTGGAGCAGTACAAAAACGGGGACAAGAAGGTATTCGGCTTTATCATGGGTCTGTGCAACAAGGAGCTCCGTGGTTCCGCCACACCCAAGGTGGTAAAGGAAGAACTGGAAAAGAGACTTGCAGCCTTGTAATGTATGGCTTGATTGCCTCTGTGGCAGATGCTGTACAAGTGTACAGTGTACAATGTACAGTGTACAGTTGTTGGACGAAGAGCTGAAAGCTTGGTTTCCTTTATCTCCGCTTTGCTTGCACATTATAGCTAATAGCTAAGAAAGCTCTGTACAATGACCTATGTTACATACACATTAAACGGCGAAACATACACGATCACTTCTGATGTAGCTTACAGCGAAGCAGAATAACTATGTAGAGTCGGATATTCAGGAGGTGAATATATTATGAAACCTTACGTTACTCCCGAAATGGAGATCACAGAGTTTAAGACAGAAGATGTTATTGTTACAAGTGTAACAGGTCAAGGTGGTAAAGAGCAAGGCAATGATGTAGAAGATCCGTAAATAATAACGGCAGGCGGCGTTCACGCTCTTTCCTTTGAGCAATACGTAAAAAACAACGCACAGTGTTTCACTGTGCGTTGACTTTGTATGCAAGTCACGACATCAGCCGTGCGAAGCACGGACAAAGAAGGGAAAATCAAGCCGTCCGCTCTCCGTCCAATCACTGTACATTGTACACTGTACACTCGGACAACAGCAGGCAAACGCAAAGTAAAGCCGCCCAGGAACCTTTCATTCTGCATTCTGCATTTATCCGAGGAATACCTGCACCCAGTTGCCAGTCTCAGGGTCGTAAGCTATGCCCGTTTTGGTATAGCGGGGGTCAAGGATATGGCTGCGGTGCCCCTTGGAGTTCATCCACGCCTTGACTGCCTTTTCGGGAGTGAAGTACCCTCCTGCAATGTTTTCAGCTACTCTCTTGTATTCAAATTCCTTCAGGGCATCTATGGACTTTGTGCCATCGGGGCGGGTATGGGAGAAGAGCTCTGAAAGCTCTTTTACACGTATGTCAGCAAAGCCGCACAGATCCTCATCAAGGGTGAGGGGCTCAGCCCCTACCTTGGCACGTTCCTCATTCACAAGCTCCAGAGCACGCTGTACATAGCCGCTCTCCCCGCTGTCCTCGCTGCCGTGATAGCCTGTATCGCCGTCACCCACAGTCAGACGGATCTCTGTTTTGTTGGAGGGATCGGATGCACTGTAAAGGGTGATGGTGGTCTTCCCGTCTGAAAGAGCCTTTACTGTGAGATCAAACACGCCGTCGTACATATCGGACACCCCAAGGGAGCATACTTCCCCGTTGTCCGCACGGATGCTGATGTCATCCACACCGGAAACGATGTTTATCACCGCACTGCTGCCCTTATCCAGTTGAAGAGCGTTCTGTCCGGCTTTTATATCCGGGCTTGCAGGGATATCATCACTTGCAAGCACGGTGACGGTGCATTTATAGGTGTTGCCGTCATACACTGCATAAAGGGCGGCTGTACCGGGAGCCTTGGCGGTTATTACCCCTTTGTTGTAGGAGAATATACTTGAGTTCGAGCTGCGCCACCTGACAGCGCCGGCAGCACCAGAAAGCTTTATGGAAGCTGTACCTCCCTGTGTCACCTTTATCCTTGTGTCGGAAAGACGGCAGTCAGCAGCAGAAACCTGTGTTCCTGCGGCGGCTGCGGCTATTGCGGTACACATGAGCAGCGGCAGTATTCGTTTCTTCATATGATCACCTCTTGACAAGAGCTGTATCCTGCTTCACCTCCTATATTTTAACACATAAAAAGCCTGTTGTCAATTTACAACAGGGGGGCAAATTTACAGATTTTAAAGGGGGCAAATTGACGTAAATGTCAAATTTTGAACGTGTAATGTGTAAAAAATTAGGAGAATTCATCAGTTCACACTATAATAAAAATTGTGTGAAAAGTAGTGACAAATCCGGAATTGTGTGGTATAATATATAGGATTGTTTATTGATGATGCAGGTATGCGCAGACAAGCGGCATTGGCTTTGTGATGCCGTCTGCTGAGGAGACATAAGGGGAGAGTATATGAGGATACTTGGTATCGACCCGGGATATGCCATAGTTGGTTATGGTGTCCTTGAATACGACGGATATGCCTTCAAGCCCGTGACATTCGGTGCCATCACCACACAGGCGGGCACCCCCTTTGAGCTGCGGCTGTGTGACATATACCGGGATATGCAGAGCATAATCGAAAGCTCCAAGCCCGATGTGATGAGCATGGAAAAGCTCTACTTCACCAACAACCAGAAAACGGGCATAGATGTGGCTCAGGCAAGGGGGGTCATACTCCTGGCAGCGGCAAATATGGGACTTGCCGTGCATGAGTACACCCCGCTGCAGGTAAAGCAGGCTGTGGTGGGCTACGGCAAGGCGGAAAAGCATCAGGTCATGGAGATGACCCGTGCCATACTGCACCTTGCATCCGTTCCCAAGCCCGATGACACTGCCGATGCTCTTGCCATTGCCATATGCCACGGACACTATTCGCAACGTAAAATGTATAATGATTAACGCAGAATGAACGGCTTGACTTTGGGTTTGGCAGCGGGAGTTCGAGTGTACAGTGGGATCGGACATTGAGTTGGTTTTGGAGGAAATATGATATACAGTCTTAACGGGAAGTTAATTGCAAAGGAGCCGGGTCTTGCGGTGATAGAGTGCGCAGGTGTGGGCTATGCCTGCCGCACCACGGACAACACCCTTGCAAAGCTTGGTACAACGGATTCAAACGCCTTTGTTTACACATATATGCATATAACACAGGATGATGTGGCGCTGTTCGGCTTTGCGGACAAAACGGAGCTGGGGTGCTTTCGGATGCTCCTTGATGTGACGGGAGTAGGCCCCAAGGCGGCGCTTTCCATACTTTCGGACATGGATGCAAATACCTTTGCCCTGAAGGTAGCCACAGGGGATCACAAGGCTCTGACCAAGGTGAAGGGCATAGGCCCCAAAATGGCTCAGAGGATAGTGCTGGAGCTCAAGGACAAGCTGGCAAAGGGGACAGGGAGCGTGCCCTCTCCTGCGGGAGGCGCTGTCGTCACCGAGGTGAAGGGTGCCCGTGGAGATGCAATGGAGGCTCTTATGGTGCTGGGCTATTCCCGTGAGGAGGCGCAGCAGGCCATTGCTCCCCTTGACCCTGCTCTTTCGGTGGAGGAGCTTATAAAACAGGCTCTCAAAAGCCTTGCATCATTCTGATAGTTGACCGGGATAGGTGGCGGTGAGATGATAGAAAGCAGCGAGATAGAGTTTGAGACCGGGCTGGAGCACCGCATGGTGGATCCTGCCGCATTCGGGGCAGAGGATGAGATTGACTATTCCCTGCGGCCGAAGCTGCTGGATGAATACATAGGTCAGGACAATGTAAAGGAAAATCTGAGGATCTACATACAGGCGGCAAAGAACAGGGGCGAATCCCTGGATCATGTGCTGCTGTACGGGCCTCCCGGACTGGGCAAGACTACCCTTTCGGCAATAATCGCCCATGAGATGGGTGTGAATTTCCGTGTGACCTCAGGCCCTGCCATAGGCAAGCCCGGGGATCTTGTGGCAATACTTACAAACCTTTCCCCCGGGGATGTGCTCTTTATCGACGAGATACACCGTATGTCAAGGGAGATAGAGGAGGTGCTGTACTCCGCCATGGAGGACTTTGCGGTGGATATAATCATCGGCAAGGGTCCTTCCGCCCGCTCTATTCGGGTGGATCTGAACAGGTTCACTCTTGTGGGGGCGACTACACGGGCAGGGCAGCTTACATCCCCTCTTCGGGACAGATTCGGCATAATACAGCGTCTGGAGCTTTACGACAAGGAACAGCTTATGGACATCATCCTGCGCTCCTCGGTAATACTTGGCATTGCCTGTGACAAGGACGGAGCGGAGGAGATGGCAAAGCGTTCAAGAGGCACTCCCCGTATTGCCAACCGCCTTCTGAAACGTGTGCGTGACTATGCGGAGGTTGTAGGTGAGGGGCGCATCACTGCTGACATTGCAGACATTGCCCTTGACCGCATGGAGATAGACCGCATAGGGCTTGACAAGATGGACAAGCGTATGCTTGAAATGCTCATAAAGGGCTATAACGGAGGCCCTGCGGGGCTTGAGACCCTTGCCTCTGCCATAGGTGAGGAGGCTGTCACTCTGGAGGACGTATGCGAGCCCTATCTTATGCAGTTGGGCTTTATTGCAAGGACACCCCGTGGCCGCTGTGCCACAAGGCTTGCCTATGAACATCTGGGCTTTAAGTATCCTGCCGACAGGAAAAACGAACAGCCCGACAGCGGTCAGACGACCCTGTTTGACAAGAAGGCGGATGACAAATGACCGAAAAGGCAAAGCATTATTTTGTATCTGCGGGGATGTATATCCCGGATGAGAGCGACATCAGCCGGCTGGCGGAGGTCTCAGCCGATGCCATGTGGGAGGACAACTCCTCGAAGTATCTGCTGGGAGGGCACATAAACCGTGAGAATTTCAGGCGGTATATGCAGCTGCTGTTCAAAGCAGCCTTTGACCAGACCTTTTTCATTGCACCGGACAGGAATATCAACGGCTTTCTGTGGGTACAGCCACCTCCCCGCAGCGACATCGACAAGGATCATCTTCTCAGGGCGGGAATAGCGGGGGCTATCATGCACATAGGCCCGGACACGGTGAGGCGCTCCGTGGCATATGAGGAGAACTGCGCATCCATAATGAAGAAGCTGTGCGACCTTGAAAAGACCTGGTATATATGCCAGTTCGCAGTGAGCAGGGAGTATCAGTGCGGGGGAGTGGGCTCTGCTATAATACGCCCCTTCCTGCGGTATATGGACATGGTGGAGCAGCCCTGCTACCTTGAAACTCACAATGACGGGAATATCCCCATGTACAAGCACCTGGGCTTTGACCTTGTTTCCACAAATCATGTGCCCGACGGCACATATGAACAGTACGCCATGCTTTACGAATAAAGATTTAGGATAGGAGATCTAAAATGGGAAGATTATTCGGCACAGACGGTGCCAGAGGAGTTGCAGTAACGGAGCTTACCTGTGAGACTGCCATGCAGATAGGCAGAGCGGCGGCGGCAGTGCTCTGCAAAGGTGGCAGGAAGGCAAAGGTCATAATCGGGAAGGATACGAGAGTATCATCGGACATTATGGAGGCGGCACTTGCGGCAGGACTTCTGTCCGTAGGTGCGGATGCGGTGTCCATAGGTGTTGTGCCTACCCCTGCGGTGGCATACCTTGTGGGAACGCTCCATGCGGATGCGGGAGTGATGATCTCAGCCTCCCACAACAGCGTTGAGTTCAACGGCATAAAGCTCTTTTCCGGGGACGGATACAAGCTGTCCGACGATATACAGGACGAGATAGAGGCGCTGGTGCTTGACACCCCGGAGAAGCTCACCGCCATGCAGAAAAACGGGAAGAACGTGGGCAGATACACCCATGATGATAAAGCGGTGGATCTGTACATACAGCACCTGCTTTCCACCTGCGAGAGCGATATAGGCTCCCTGCGCATTGCAGTAGACTGCGCAAACGGCTCTGCAAGTGCCACGGCTGAAAAGCTGTTCGGTGCTATGGGGCTTGAAAAGGTATATCTTCTGAGCTGCGCCCCCGACGGGGACAACATCAACGACAACTGCGGCTCCACACACATGGACGGCCTTGTGAAGTTCGTGCAGGAAAATCACTGTGACCTGGGCTTTGCCTTTGACGGTGATGCCGACCGCTGCCTTGCGGTGGATGAGGACGGCAGCATAGTTGACGGGGATATGCTCATCGCCCTTTTCTCAAAGGATATGAAGGAGAGAGGGCTCCTGAAGAAGGATACGGCTGTTGTCACGGTCATGACCAACATAGGCTTCAAGTTCTTTGCCCGTGAGAACGATGTGAATATCGTCACCACCAAGGTAGGGGACAGATATATACTTGAACAGATGCTCCAGAGCGACTACAACATGGGCGGAGAGCAGTCAGGGCATATCATATTCAAGGACTATGCCTCTACAGGGGACGGTCAGCTTACTGCCGTGCAGGCACTGTCTGTCATCAAGCGGACGGGTAAGAGCCTGAAAGAACTGGCTTCCGTCATGGACAGGTTCCCCCAGGTGATGGTAAATGTGCGCATTGCCCCCGAATTCAAGGAGGGGTGGAAGAATATCGAGCGCATAGAGCAGATCATAGAGGAAAAGGAAAAGGCACTGGGCAATGAGGGTCGTGTGCTTGTCCGTGAGAGCGGCACAGAGCCCCTTATCCGTGTGATGATAGAGGGCAAGCAGTTTGATCTTATCAACCGCTATGCCCTTGAGATAGCAGATGTGATCAAGGAATGCACCGCCGCAGTGTGACGGCAGAGGGAGCCTTATGAGTATAAGAGTTGCGCAGGGCTGGAAGGATTATACCCTTATAGACTGCTCCGGGGGAGAAAAGCTGGAGAGCTGGGGGGATATAAGGCTTATACGCCCCGATCCCCAGGTCATCTGGAAGACACCTAAGGGCAAAGAATGGGAAAATGTCCACGCAAGATACGAGCGCTCTGACAAGGGGGGCGGTGCCTGGACACGGAACAGGGAATTCCCCGAGGGCTGGCAGATAAGCTACGACATAGGCACAGACAGGCTGGTGTTCAATATCCGTCCCACAGGCTTCAAGCACACGGGGCTTTTCCCGGAGCAGGCTGTGAACTGGGAGTATATGTATTCCCTCATAAAGGGGCGCAAAGCATCGGGCAGGGATGCGAACGTGCTCAATCTCTTTGCCTATACGGGGGGAGCCACCCTTGCCTGTGCGGCGGCGGGTGCCGCTGTGTGCCATGTGGATGCCTCAAAGGGCATGGTGCAGTGGGCACGGGACAATGCGGCTGCTTCGGGGCTTTCCGACAGACCTGTGCGCTGGATAGTGGATGACTGTGAGAAGTTCGTTTCCCGTGAGATACGCAGGGGACACAGATACGACGGCATAATCATGGATCCTCCCTCATACGGCAGAGGCCCCGGGGGTGAGGTCTGGAAGCTGGAGGACTGCGTGTACGACCTGGTGGCGCTGACATCACAGCTGCTTTCGGACGAGCCGTTGTTCTTCATACTCAACAGCTATACCACAGGTCTTTCCGCATCGGTGATGAAGTATATACTTGAACAGTGCATATCCGTAAAGTCAGGGGGCAGGGCATCAGCCGAGGAGATAGGCCTTCCCGTGAAGAGAACAGGCGGGGTGCTGCCCTGCGGCTCAACAGCCATATATGAACAGGCCTGATGGTGCTGGGTGATCACAGCCCCCGGTCTTATGAGAGTGATTCTTATGGAAGAGATAATAAAAGCGGAAGACCTTACATTCTGGTATTCCGACATAGATGAGGAAAGCGGCGGCACAGAGAACCGTGTCACAGTGTTTGAGGACCTTGACCTTAAAATAGAGAAGGGCAGCTTTACTGCCATACTCGGTCACAACGGCTGCGGCAAATCCACTCTGGCAAAGCACTTCAATGCGGTGCTCCTGCCCTGCGGCGGCAAGGTCTATTCTGCGGGATATGACACATCAGAGGCAGACAGGCTCTTTGACATCCGCCGCCATGTGGGAATGGTGTTCCAGAATCCCGACAACCAGATCGTTGCAAGTGTGGTTGAGGAGGATGTGGCATTTGCCCTTGAGAATATGGGTGTTCCCCAGGAGGAGATGCGGCAGCGTGTGGATGAGGCACTCAAGGCCGTGAATATGTATGAATACCGTGAGCACGCACCCTCTCAGCTTTCAGGCGGTCAGAAGCAGCGTGTGGCGATCGCAGGGATCATAGCCATGCGCCCTGACTGCATCGTGCTGGATGAACCTACTGCCATGCTTGACCCGGTGGGGCGGCGGGAGGTCATAAAGACCATCCGCAGGCTCAACCGTGAGGAGGGCATCACCATAGTCCTCATCACCCACTACATGGACGAGGCAGCAAAGGGAGACCGTGTTGTGGTCATGGACAAGGGAAAGGTCATCCTGGACGACACCCCCCAGAACGTATTCTCCCATGTGGAAATGCTGAAAAGCGTGGGGCTTGATGTGCCCCAGTCAACACAGCTCATGTATCTCATGGAGCAGAGCGGTATGCCCTGCGATCTCCATGTGATAAACGAAACAGCGTGTGCGGATTTCCTGTACAGGCTGCTTACAAAGACTAAATTGGAGGTATCCCTTGATAATAAAGCTTGAAGATCTCACATATACCTATTCTCAGGGCACCCCCTTTGAGAAGACGGCTGTGGATCATGTGGATCTGGAAATAGAAGAGGGCACTCTTGTGGGTATCATCGGGCACACGGGCTCAGGAAAATCCACTCTTATACAGCACCTCAACGGCCTTATAAAGCCTACCTCCGGGAAGGTGTACATCGACGGGGAGGATATCCACGCAAAGGGAGTGGATCTGAAAAAGATACGCTTCAAGGTGGGGCTTGTGTTCCAGTACCCGGAGTATCAGATATTTGAGGAGACTGTCTATAAGGATATTTCCTTCGGCCCCAGGAACATGGGTCTCTCCGAGGAGGATGTAGACAGGCGGGTGCGCTCTGCCGCAGCCATGGTAGGCCTTGATGACAGCCTGCTGGACAAATCCCCCTTTGAGCTTTCGGGAGGGCAGAAAAGGCGTGTGGCGATCGCGGGTGTCATGGCAATGGAACCCAAGGTGCTCATACTGGATGAGCCCACGGCAGGCCTTGATCCCAAGGGGCGTGAGGTGATACTCTCCCAGATAAAGGAGTATCACGACAAGACAGGTTCCACCGTGCTGCTGGTCTCCCACAGCATGGAGGATGTGGCACGCTTTGCCGAGAAGATACTGGTAATGAACAAGGGGAAGGTCTTCTGCTACGACGATCCCCCTGGAGTATTCACCAGGGCGGAGGAGATAAATGCTGTGGGACTTTCGGTGCCCCAGATAACAAAGGTGTTCATAGAGCTTAAAAAGCGGGGGCTTGACATACGCACCGACGTGTACACCGTGGACTTTGCCCTGAAGACCATAAAGGAATATCTTGAAGAGAAGGGCGGTGCTGTCAATGCTTAAGGATATAACCATCGGGCAGTATTTTCCGGGCACCTCCGTTGTACACAGGATAGATGCCCGCTTCAAGATAGTCATAACAGCGGTGTTCATAGTCATGCTTTTTTCCGCAAGCAACTATTCAGCCCTGTGTGTGCCCCTTGTATTCTTTGCTATCGCATTCATGGCTTCAAAGCTCTCGGCGAAGCTGATGATAAAGAGCATGAAGCCCATCGTCCCTGTGATAATCATAACATCCATACTCAATATCTTCTTTATCGACGGCGTATCCGTCATAAAGATCTGGAAGCTGAACATCACCGACAACGGGCTGTATACCTCCGGGTTCATGATAATAAGGCTCATAGCCCTTATCTGCGGCTCATCCCTGCTTACATACACTACATCCCCCATAACCCTTACGGATGCTCTGGAGCAGATGCTAAAGCCCCTTGCAAAGATAAAGTTCCCCGCCCATGAGCTGGCGATGATGATGACCATTGCCCTGCGCTTTATCCCCACCCTTATCGAGGAGACGGATAAGATAATGCAGGCGCAGAAGGCAAGGGGAGCGGAGCTTGACAGCGGCAGCATCCCTCAGCGGGCAAAGGCGCTGGTGCCTATACTCATCCCTCTGTTCGTATCCTCCTTCAGGCGTGCGGAGGAGCTGGCTCTTGCCATGGAATGCCGCTGCTACAACGGCGGAGAGGGACGCACAAAGCTGAAGACCTTAGTCTCCGGCGGCAAGGACTATGCTGCCCTGTCCCTTTCCATCTTCTTTCTGAGTGTTGTATTCATACTTGACCTGGGCAAGGTCAGCTTCTAGGGGCTAGGGATCAGGGGGCTAGGGGCTAGAACTGTGATGAGGAACATATAGCTTCGTTCCCTCTGATTATCAATGAGTTCAGTACGTTTAAAAAAGAAAGAGCAGGAGTGACAGCCGGTCTCCGGCAGTCCGTTCTGCTCCCTGCCTCTTGCTTCTTGTAGGTTGATCATGCTTCGTAATATCAAAATAGGAATGGCATTCTGCGGCACCGCATATCACGGATTTCAGCGGCAGAACAACTCCGTCGCCGTTCAGAACGTGGTGGAGGATGTGCTGTCAAGGCTCACCGCACAGAGGGTGCAGATAAACGGCTGCTCCCGGACGGATGCGGGAGTCCATGCCAGAGAATTTTTCTTTAATTTTCACACCGACAATGCCATTCCCTGTGAGAATATAATTCGGGGCGGCAATTCCCTGCTGCCCGACGACATTGTGTTTTTCTCCTGTGAGGAGGCTGAGGCGGATTTCCATGCCCGCTACTCCTGCCGGGGGAAGGAATACCTGTATCGCATCATCAACCGCAGGGTGCGTGATCCCTTTCTGGCGGGCAAGGCGCTGTTCTATGACAGACCCCTTGACGCGGGTCTTCTCTCCCATGAGGCGAAGTGCATAGATGGCACACAGGATTTTACCTCCTTCTGCGGCGCCCTGGGGATGAAGGAGGACTGCACACGGACAGTGTACAGCTGCACTGTTGTCCGTGACGGCGACGAGGTAGATCTGCTCATCAGCGGGGACGGCTTTTTGTATAACATGGTGCGGATAATTACAGGCACTCTGCTTGAAGTAAACGAGGGGCGCATCCCCCGTGGAGACATACCCCGCATAATAGCCGCCCGTGACCGCACACTGGCAGGGCGCACAGCCCCTCCCGACGGGCTGTACCTCAACAGAGTGATGTATTAAAAGAGTGACGGTTTGATAAAACAGTATAAGACTGTCCTGAAAAAGGAGTGATGAACATGGCAGTTACCGATATATCTGAGCTTCGCCGTGAGCGTGAGCGCAAGCGCATGAATGCCCTCATACTCAGGACTGTGCTGATAGTGCTTTTAGTGGCGGTGGCTGTTGCTGCCGTGTTTACAAGGAGCAAATGGCTCCCCGCATTTGAGGCGCTCTTTGAAAAGCCGGCGGATACCTCCGATGCTGCGGACAGCACCACCGGACAGACCTCCAAGGGCTCATTCCCCATAGCTCTGGACAGCAGCGGGGAATTCCAGCTGCTCCCCATGGACGGAGCCATTGCAGTGCTTGATGATTCAAGACTGCGTATATATAATCTTGACGGCAAGGAGACCAACACATCACAGCACGCCCTTGCAAATCCCATACTTGTGACCTCAAAGACAAAGGCGCTCATCTACGATGTGGGCGGCACGGAGTTCAGGCTTGAAAGCAGATACAAGAACATATACGACCTCTTTGCGGATGATGTTATATACCTTGCCCGCCTTTCATCAAAGGATCAGGCGGCGGTAGTGACCCGCTCGGACAGGTATCTTTCACAGCTTATCGTATACGATGATACGGGGGACGAGCAGTTCAAGTATTCAAGCTATGACAGCAGGATAATAGATGTCACCTTCACAAATGACTGCACAGGCTGCATAATCACGGTCATCACTGCCGAGCAGGGCACTCTGCGTTCCGGGCTCATACGCTATGACTTTTCCAGCAATGATCCTGTGTGGGAGAGCAGCTCCGTACCCACACTGTCCATGAATGTCTCCATACGCTCCAATGGCACGATCGCCATGACCGGGGATACAGGCTTCTATGAATTTGACTCAAACGGCATTCTCATCTCCTCCTATGAATATCCCGACCCCATTGCGGCATACAGCACAGGGGACGATGTTTCTGCGGTGCTTATGGAGAATTCCGAGCTCAGGCGCACACAGCTTGTAATGCTTGCCATGGGGAAGGAAGTCCATACCGAGCCCCTTGACAAGACCGTGCTGGATATATATTCCTACGGCGGCGAGGTGTATGTGCTGTACGAAAATGAAGTGGTGGTATATTCCCCCGACGGACAGATAACAGGCAGAGTGGTGCTTGAAGACCGCTATGAGAGCCTTTGCAGGAACGGGAAATATATCTTCCTTGCGGGGTATGAGAGCATAAACAGAGTGCCCTACGCAAGATGACCGCCTGTACCGACACAGCCGGGAGTGTGACAAAGGAACGTTCGCAATGTCTTATGTATTCGATATCATCATTCTGGTGATACTGCTGTATGGCATCATATCAGGCGCACGCAGGGGATTCCTTGCTGCTGTGCTGCGCTTTGTGTGTATGCTGCTTGCGGTGACGGCGGCATCGGTCATATCAACGGATGCTGTCTGCGGCGATATATACGATGAATACCTCCATGAAAAGGTGGCACAGGTGATAAGCACCTCCATGGACAATGCAAAGCAGCAGGCCGTGGACAGGCTCCGGACGGCTGTATCAGATACAGTGGGGAATGCTGCCGGGAGCATTGTGGGGAAAAGTGCCGGGGAGAGCATATCCCAGGGGATAATGGACTTTGCCTCAAAGCATGAGGAGCAGATAGGGGACTTTGTCCTTGGTGTGGGGGACTTCCTGGGCATTACCGTCCGGGATGTGCTTGCAGATGAAAGGGTAAGCTCTGCTGTTGACTCCACCGCCGATAGGTACAGCGAGGAAGTGGCAGAGGGCATAAACGGCAGGCTGCCCTTCGGGATAGAGGTATCCCCGGAAAAGATACATGAGGTGATCTCCGATAAGAAGCTCATAGAGGTGCTCCTTACAGAGATACTTGACCAGGAGCAGACAAAGACCCGCACAGGCTACGAGGACACAGCGGAATACATCGAGCAGAGCCTTGTGCGTCCTGCGGCGATAAGGGCACTGAGAACAGTGGTCTGGGCCGGGGCGTTTGTGATAGTGAGTGCCGTGCTGAACCTTATTGTTCGCATAGTGCTGCTGATAGTCAGGCGCTTAAAGGCTGTGAATCTCACAGACAGGGTGCTGGGTGCCCTGCTTGGCACTCTTGGCAGCAGTGTGGCAGTGTTTGCCATAGTGTTTGTGTGTGTGATGGCTTTCCGCTTCATAGGGGATTTTGACTACCTGAATGAGGACATAATATCAGGCACTATCGTGTTTAAACATATATTCTATCTGATAAACGGAATGATACAATGACAGGCTGCGGTGTACGGCAGCAAGCAGTTACTGAAAGGATTGATCCCATGCTTTGCAACAGATGCAAAAAAAGACAGGCCATGCTCTTCATACAGACTATGGATCACGGAAAGATGAACAGCGAGGGGCTTTGTCTTGTATGCGCCAAGAATATGAACCTGCCTCAGGTGAAGGAATACCTTGATCAGATGGGCATTTCCGATGAAGAGGTGGAGGCCTTTGCCGATTCCATGGGGGATATGGGGGGCTTCGGAATGGATATGTTCACCGAGGGAGGCGCCCAGTCCATACCCAACTTCATCAATGCACTTTTCAAGGGTACCCAGGGGGAAAAGGCGGAGAATGACAGCGGCGAGCAGCAGATAACCGAAAGACGGGAGCGTCCCAAGGTAAAGGACGACACAAAGAAGAAGAAGGAACGCAAGTACCTTGACGCATTCTGCGAGGATCTGACTGCAAAGGCAAGGGAGGGCAGACTTGACAGGATAATCGGACGTGATACGGAGATAGCCCGTGCGGTGCAGATACTGTGCCGCAGACAGAAGAACAACCCATGCCTTATTGGTGAGCCCGGCGTGGGCAAGACTGCGGTCGCCGAGGGCATTGCCCAGCGCATAGTAGAGGGGAAGGTGCCCTTCCAGTTAGAGGACAAGGAGGTATTCCTGCTTGATCTTACGGCACTGGTGGCAGGTACCCAGTTCAGGGGGCAGTTTGAGAGCCGCATGAAGGGGCTTATCGACGAGGTGACCAAGGAAGGGAACATTATCCTTTTCATAGATGAGATACACAGGCTGGTAGGGGCAGGGGAGTCCGAGGGCTCCTCCATGAATGCCGCAAATCTATTGAAGCCCGCCCTTTCCCGTGGTGAGGTGCAGGTCATAGGCGCCACCACCTTCAAGGAGTACCGCAAGCACATTGAAAAGGATGCGGCTCTTGAAAGGCGTTTCCAGCCTGTTACCATAAACGAGCCCACCATAGAGGATACCATAGAGGTGCTAAAGGGCATAAGGGGCTACTATGAGAACCACCACAAGGTGAAGATAAGCGACGACCGTCTCCGCCTTTGCGCTGTGCTGGCTGAGCGGTACATCAATGACCGCTTCCTCCCCGACAAGGCCATAGACCTGCTTGATGAGGCCTGCGCCAACAGAAGCATATCAAGCCGTGAGCTTTCCGATGAGCACCGCCTTTCAAAGAGCGTTACCGCCCTTGAGGAGGAGGTAAAGAGCATAGAGGAGGCAGAGGAGCCCGACTATGAAAAGCTGGCGGATAAGCGCACAAGGCTCATGCGTGAGCAGAGCGAGCTTGATGAGGTGAAGGCTGCCGCACAGAACGTGGAGGTCACGGATGCGGATCTTGCAAGGGTCATAGAGCTGTGGACGGGAATCCCCGCAAACAGGATAGAGGAAACGGAATTCAGGCGCCTTGCTGCCCTTGAGGACAGGATGAAGGAGCGCATCATAGGGCAGGATGAGGCTGTTGCCGCCGTGGCACGGGCAATACGCAGGACGAGGGTGCGCCTTTCCGAGCGCCGCAGACCTGCATCCTTCATATTCGTAGGTCCTACGGGCGTGGGGAAGACAGAGCTTGTCAAGGTCATAAACGAGGAGCTTTTTGACGGCATAGACACCCTTATCCGCATTGATATGACGGAGTTTATGGAAAAGCACACCGTGGCAAGGCTTATAGGCTCGCCTCCGGGATATGTGGGCTATGATGAGGCGGGACAGCTTACGGAGAAGGTGCGCCGCCACCCCTATTCGGTAATACTGTTCGATGAGATAGAAAAGGCTCATCCCGATGTGATGAACCTGCTTCTGCAGATACTTGACGAGGGGAAGGTAAACGATGCCCAGGGCCGCTCGGTAAACTTTGAGAATACGATCATCTGCATGACCTCAAATGCAGGCTCATCAGACAAGACCACATCCTTAGGCTTTAACAAGACCGACAGCCAGATGAGCAGGGATAAGGCCATGAAGGGGCTCAACGACTTCCTGCGCCCTGAGTTCATAGGCAGAGTGGATGCAATAGTTGTGTTCAACACCCTGTCCGAGGAGAGCTTTGCGAAGATAGCAGGCCTTATGCTTGAGGAGATGCGCTCACCCCTGGGAGAGAAGGGGCTGGAGCTCAGGTACGATGACAATGCCCTTGCTGCCCTTGCACACAAGGCATACGGCGGCAAATACGGTGCAAGAGATCTGCGGGGAGTTATACGTGACACCGTGGAGGACAAGGTGGCTGATATCATCGTGGAGCACGCAGGCACAGGCATTAATACTATAAATATCACTGCTGATGCAGGAGAGATAGTAATAAAAGGGGAATAACATGATAAAGGGCTATACATACGGCTGGGGCAGCAGAAAGGGAATGCTTGGCACAGAGCGTTCCGCAGCCTCCATCGCAAGAATGGCTGCAATGGGCTGCGACTGGGCGGCACTGGCATTTGCCGTAACACAGGAGAAGTTTTCATCCACACGCTTTGGCTTTGACTTTCGCTTCTGCAACACCGACAGGGAGATAGAGGCGTGCATAGATGAGATGCACAGACAGGGGCTGAAGATCTGCCTGAAGCCTGTTCTCAACTGCGAGGACGGCACATGGCGGGCGAATATCTCCTTCCCCGAAAAGGAGTTCCCCGTATATGACGAAAAGGGGCGGCTGCGCAGCTACTGGAACGAGTGGTTCGACTGCTATGAGGCATTTATCCTGCACTATGCGGAAATAGCCGAATACAAGGGCTGTGAGATGCTGTGCATAGGCTGTGAGATGGTAGGCACGGAGCACAAGGAGCAGCACTGGCGCCACCTTGTGGAAGAGGTGAGGAAGGTCTATCACGGACCTCTGGTGTACAACGCAAACCACGGCACTGAGGACAAGGCGCAGTGGTATGATGTTCTGGACTACATAGGCACATCCGCATACTACCCCGTTGGACGTGCAGGAAGCACCGCAGAGGAAATGCTCACAGCATGGGAAGCACCTAAGAAGAAGCTTGCCGCCCTGTCCGAAAAGTACGGGAAAAAGGTGCTCTTTATGGAGATAGGCTGCCGCAGTGCCGCAGAATGTGCCTCCATGCCCTGGGACTTTGTCCACAGGGACAATCCCTTTGACGAGGATGAGCAGGCAAAGTTCTATGAGAGCGCCCTGCGTGCTGTCTGGGATGAGCCCTGGTTTGAAGGCTTCTTCTGGTGGGACTGGCCTGTATTCCTCCCCCCCGAGGAGAAGCTGGGGAGCGACACCGGCTTTATGATCGCAGGGAAGAAGACTGAAAAGCTGCTTACCAAGTGGTATACGGAGAAGTAAGATGCCAAAGCTCAGAACAGTATATGTCTGCACCTCCTGCGGCAGTGAATACAGCAAGTGGAACGGCAGATGCCCGGGCTGCGGCGAGTGGAACACCCTTGAGGAGGATGTGATAGAGGAGGCACCCAGGTCATCGGGCAGGCGCACAGCTGCTGCGGAGAGCACGGCGGATCTTACGGACAAGATACGAAAGCTCTCTGAGCTTGATACGGATGATGAGGTGCGTTATCTCACAGGTACGGGGGAGCTTGACCGTGTACTGGGAGGAGGGCTTGTAAAGGGCTCTCTGGTGCTGCTGGGAGGAGAGCCGGGCATCGGCAAATCCACATTGCTTTTGCAGATATGCTCCTACTTCGGCAAGGATCACAGCATACTGTATGTCTCCGGAGAGGAGAGTGCCAGACAGGTAAAGCTGCGGGCGGACAGGCTGGAGGTCACGACACAGAATCTTTCACTGCTTTCCTCAACGGATGCCCTTTCCATATGCACTGCCATCAGAAGGCAGGCTCCTGACATAGCAATAATTGACTCTATACAGACCATGAACATACGGGATATATCCTCTGCCTCGGGGAGCATAACACAGGTAAGGGAATGCACCAACCTGTTCATGCACCTTGCAAAGGATATGGAGATACCCATATTCCTTGTGGGGCACGTAAACAAGGACGGCGCCATTGCAGGTCCCAAGGTCATGGAGCATATAGTGGACACGGTGCTCTTCTTTGAGGGGGAGCGCACCCAGTCCTACAGGCTGCTGAGGGCTATCAAGAACCGCTACGGCTCCACAAATGAGATAGGTGTCTTTGAAATGAGCGACATGGGGCTGAAAGAGGTGCCCAACCCCTCGGAGATGTTCCTCTCCGGGCGGCCTGTGGGGGTATCGGGGTGCTGTATCGGCTGTGTCATGGAGGGCACACGCCCTATCCTGGCAGAGGTACAGGCTCTGGTCACCAAATCGGGCTATTCCGCACCAAGGCGCACATCCACAGGCTTCGACTTTGCCCGCCTTGCCATAATCATAGCCGTCCTTGAAAAGCGGGCAGGGCTTTTCTACGGCACCCTTGACGTGTATGTGAACGTGGTGGGGGGGTTCAGGCTGGATGAGCCGGCAGCGGATCTTCCCGTGGCGCTTGCCCTTTTCAGCAGCTATCTGGACAGCCCCATCAGCGAAAAGATAGCCGCCTTCGGTGAGATAGGCCTTGGGGGCGAGATACGTGGCATATCCAATATATCCCAGCGCATAGCCGAGGCGCAGAGACTGGGCTTTGAGACCTGCATCATACCGAAAATGTCCCTGCGGGAGCTGGACACAAAGCGCTACAAGATAGGCCTTGTGGCAGTATCGAATATAAGGCAGGCCTTTGAATACCTGAAAAAGTCGGTGAACAGGAATGATGAAGCAGATAAGTGATATGCTTTTCCCTCTCGGTGAAGAGGGATATGCAGCCCTGACAAGACGGACAGTGCCAAATATACCGCCGGAGACTGTTATCGGCGTGCGTGTGCCCACGCTCCGGAAAATGGCAAAGGAAACAGCCAAAAACGAGGAGCTGTGCAGGGAGTTTCTGAACGACCTGCCCCACAGGTACCTGGAGGAGAACGAGCTCCACTTCTTCATAATAGCGGCAATAAAGGATTATGACCGCTGCCTTGCGGAGACAGAACGTTTTCTGCCCTATGTTGACAACTGGATGGTGTGCGACGGCTGCTGCCCGAAGGCATTTGCAAGGCACAGGGAGGAACTGCTGCCGGTGCTGTACCGCTGGATGGAAAGCGGCAGCACCTATACGGTGAGATACGGTATTAAGATACTGATGAACTTCTACCTTGACGATGCCTTTGAGGAGAGTATGCCCCTGAGGGTGGCGCAGGTAAGGGCTGATGAATACTATGTGAGCATGATGGCGGCATGGTACATGGCAACGGGTCTTGCAAAGCAGTGGGATGCGGTGTTCCCCGTGATAGAAGGGCATATGCTGGACACTGCCACCCATAACAGGGCGATTCGCAAGGCACTTGAATCCTACCGCATCACCGAGGAGCAGAAGGCGGTGCTGAGAGAGCTGAGGACAGGCCGTCAAAGCCGCAGGGAAAACAGTGTTTAGCAGCTTGTCATAGGATTTTCCGTTTTTTTTCACAAAAACCCTTGCATTTTCAATAATAATATGGTAAAATAATTACTCAAAGGGGCAATGCACCCTGACTGTATTGAATCACATTAAGAAAGGATGTAATACCATGAATGTAAATAAGATAAAGGACGCAGGCAAGCTCACCGCTGTAATAGAGGGCAGAGTAGACACCACCACCGCTCCCGAGCTTGAAAAGTCCCTTAAGGAGGACATGGAGGGCTGCACCGAGCTCGTACTTGACTTCAAGGCTGTTGAGTACATCTCCTCCGCAGGTCTTAGAGTTCTCCTCTCCGCTCAGAAGATCATGTCAAAGCAGGGCGAGATGACCCTTATCAACGTAAACAGCGATATTATGGAGATATTTGAGGTAACAGGCTTCTCAGACATTCTTACCATCAAGTAAGAGGTGATCCGATGAAAACTGATATTATCAAGATAGGCGGTACCAAGGACAATTCTGAGGCGGCTCTGGTACAGCTGCAGGCTGCTTTGTCGCAGTCTGAAAAGTTTGCACAGTACAACGGGCTGAAGGAGAAGGATACCCGCCGTCTGCGCCTGATCGTGGAAGAGGCTCTGGGCATGATGAAGGAGCTGGCGCAGGATTTCACTGCGGATTTCTGGATCGAGGGCAATGAGGAGACCTGTGCGGTGTTTATCGACGCAAGCACGGACATCACCTCCGAAAAGCGCAGCAATCTCCTTGCCGTATCCTCCGAGAAGAAAAACATCCTTGCAAAGGGCGTTATGGGCAAGATACGCAGCGTATTCGAGGCGGCACTGCTCAGCTATTCCGAGAGCTATTCGGAAATGCTTCTCAACTATGGTGTTGTGGCAGATCCCTTCACTATGGATCAGTACGGGGGCTTCATGCCCTACTATGACAATCCCATGTGGTCTCTGCGTGCCTATACAGAGGGCATCCAGGACGGTGCCGACACTGATGAGCAGAAGAAGGAGGCCTGGGACGAGCTTGAAAAGTCCATTATAGCCAATATCGCCGATGATGTGCAGATAGGCGTCATGGGCGACAGGGTAAAGATGGTCATTTACAGAAAGAACGAGGGCAAGTAACTCTTGCTCCGTTTCCGCCGGGGGATGCTCCGGCGGTTTTGTTTTGGAATGACTTGTATATGCATATCAAAAACAGATAATGCACAAATGGTTAGTTTTGTCTAACCTAATATGCACAAAGTTGCATAACGTTATTCGTCATAATGTACATTGATTTAAGTGGATATTTATGGTAAAATGTAATCGTAGTAATACATTTGCTCACAAAAATGAGTATTCCCCATAAGGAGGTTTTGATTATGGCATATGTAATTTCCGAGGCTTGCATCTCATGCGGTGCCTGTGCAGGCGAATGTCCCGTAGGCGCAATTTCTGAGGGCGAGGACAGGTACGTTATCAACGCAGATGAATGTCTTTCCTGCGGTGCTTGTGCGGATGTCTGTCCTGTAGGCGCTCCTGCTGAAGAGTAAGCTGTATGATAGAGCCTGAGGGGAATGACCTTCAGGCTCTTGTTTTTTATCAGATTTTAATCTAATGCACTTGCAAAACACAGTACACTGTGATATAATATCTTCAAATGAACGGCATCTTTTGGTTTGGATGCTGATAATGGGAGGAATAAAGATGAACAAGAGACTAATAGCACTTTGTATGTCAGCAGTTATGGCACTTGCCGCAGTTCCTGCACTTGGTACGGGGGTATCCGCTGAATGGGTAAAGACATCATCGGGCTACAGCTATAAGGATGACACATCAGGCAAGAAGCTCACAGGCTGGCAGACCATAGGCGGCAAGAAGTACTACTTCGACAAGAACGGCATTGCTCTTACAGGCTGGTACAAGATAGGGGATTCCAAGTACTATTTCATTGGCTCCAAGAAGGGTCAGATGGCTACCGGCTGGGTAAAGGTCAGCGGCAAGCAGTACTATTTCGGCACTGACGGCAAGATGCGCACAGGTAAACTCAAGATAAACGGCAAGACCTACAACTTCGGCACTGACGGCGCACTCAAGGCATCAAACACCTCCACTGCAAAGGGCAGTCTTTTAGGCAGCGGCATAACATGGAATTCCAGCAGGGATGATGTTGTTGCAAAGCTCCCCAATGCAGTAGACCTGGGCATGATGGTAATTACCGCCGACAACGATACCACAGGCAGTATGTACCTCTTTGACGATGATGACAAGATGCTCATGTACTACAACATCGCACAGGACAAGACCAGCTACAAGTCATATATGACCAAGTGCAAGAATGCAGGCTACAGCCTTATTGCCAAGGGCACCGAAAAGACTGATGAATACGGCAGTGTTGCATACTATATGTACACCGACAAGAAGACCATTGCCATTGTAATGTACTCTCCCCAGGAGACCATGTCCATGCTGGCTGTTCTCAACTCCGAGCTTTCAGCGGATGTACTGGATGCCTACAACGGCTCCAAGGTAGATTTCTCTGAATATTCCGATATGTTCAGCAATTTCTCATTCTAAAGCTAAAAAGTCTGCGCTTTGCCGTCCGTTCGGGCAGCAGGGTGCAGACTATGCTCTTTATGAAAACAAGACGGTGCAGGAGATCCTTTGTGATCTGCTGCACCGTATTTCTTTACCTTTATGCGGAGTTCATCCTCTGGAGTGCTCCACATTGTTGACCTTGATCTCGTGTATCTCCACAGAGCCGTCAAAGCCGCTCATGTCAAGGGAGAAGAACCTTGTGCCGAAGGCATCCGTCACCTCCAAGCCGTAGGCAGGTATGCTCCCCGGGAAGGATACGGTGGTAACAAAGGGATAGCCCTCGTATATATCTGTTTCGTATATCTCAGCGGCATCAAAGGTAAGGTCGTCATTCATAGTGAGGCTCACAAGTATCACGTTTGCATCCGTGTCGGAGGAAACAGCTATCTGTACACCATTCTCGGTGATGCCGGTGTTGAAGCTGTCATATGCATCCAAACTGTCTGTGCTTTCAAGCTCTGTGACCTCTATATTTGCCTTCTTCTCCCATTCCTCCGAAACAAGTGAGGTGAATGGTGTTGTGACAAAGTCCATGTATTCGAGCCCTTCTTCAAACATGGTGAAGTTATCTGCATTTTCCAGATACAGCTCTGATACATCCTTGTCCCATTCGCCGGTGGTGTTGTGGTATACACCGATATTTGTCTGTGCTTCGTCGGTAAAGTCGGTAAAGTAGAAGTCTTCGCATTCAAGGGAGGCGCCGTCGTCGCTGATGTGGTATATGCAGTGACCCGAGTAGGCTGCCCCCGATGAGCCCATGTTGTGGATCCTGCCGTCAGTTGTGATATAAAAGCGGTTCCTTGACCACCCTTCGGCGAGGCAGCACGGGACAGTGCTGCCTTCCGGGCAGGCATAAATACTGTAGACACCGGTTCCGGCAGCAGCGTTGCCTATATCCGATGGGCAGATAATAAGCTCCTCTCTTCCGTCTTTGTTTATATCCGCATAGGCGTAGCAGATGTGTGAAGCTGCATCATCCTCCGTGTACATAAGCAGTTCCATCAGCCACACATCCTGCGCATCATCCGGTGAACCAGCGGCAATGGCGTGGGCAGTGCGCTCTAAAACATCATCGTATACACTGAGGTCAAATTCTTCAATCAAGTCCTCATCGTCAGAGCTTTCCTCTGTGACATCTGCAGAGGAGACAGCCTCGTCCGGGGCTGTGACTTCACCTGTGTCTTCGGCAGATGTCTCTGTCTGGACTGTGGTGTCTGCGGCTTCTGTCGTTTCGCTCTCCGCTGTGCCGGCGTTCTCGTTAATGCCCTGAGATGTGCAGGCTGTAAATGCCATAAGTGCGGCAATTATTGCTATTGCTCCTTTTTTCATAGGTATCCTCCCTTTCATCCGCTGTGCGGGTCAGCCTATCGCCTTTTCATAGAACTCCAGAAACTGAGCAAACAGCTCCTCGTCCAGTCTGGAGCTCCACCTTGCGTGATCCAGATGCTCGGTTATGTACTGTGCCTTATCCGCTTTGAATCTTTCCGTATTTTCCTTTGCTTTGTAGTCATAGTCAAGGGTTTCCAGCCAGGGGTCAAATCCCGCATTGAATTCATCCTTGTAGGTGTTGTCAGGGTCGTTGAACACCTCATTGTGACCTCTGTCCTCAAATCTGACAAAGGTAAAACGGGGGTCATCCCTGTATTTCTCAAAGTATTTGTCATAGCCGTACTCAATGCCGATGACATTGTCATCCTCGCTGTGGAGTATGAGTATATCTGCATCCGTGTTCGCAAAGCCGTCCATTGCGGTGTTTTTCGCATATTTCCCGTATTTGAAGCTCTCGTATACCTTGATGAAGGGTGTCATGGCATAGATAGCATCTCCCGCCTGTGACTTTCCCCCGGATTCAAACATATCAGAGGAGCTGTTGAATCCCGAGCACTCCACCACAGCCTTCACATCCGGGTGGAAGTTTAGCACACTGCATACGGAGTATCCGCCCCAACTGTGCCCGAAGAGCACTATGGGAAGATCGGGGATGTCGCTGCTTTCCTCCACAAAGGATATGGCGTGGTCAAGGTCTATGACACCCTGGGGAGGGCCTCCTACGCCCTTGCCTTCACTTTTGTCACAGCCTGTGGCATCGTAGGCGAACACATAGTAGCCGTTTTTGGCAAAATAGTCTGCAACGTCCATGTAGGAATTATGACCGCTGCCGAATCCGTGGGCTATGACCAGAATGCCGTGCTGATCGGTGCCCTTGCTGTACAGATACCCTGCCAGCATCTGCCCCTTGTCGGAGGGGAAGGAATATTCCCTGCATTCAAGTCCGTCGAAATCCTCTGTCCTGAGCATCAGCGGGGCATAGCTGTCACAGCGGACGTTGAAATTCAGGTTATACATAATAATGCAGAATGCCCACCAGGCTATGACCAGCAATACAATAACGCTCAGGATAATGATAGGAAGCAGTTTCTTTTTGGTTCCTGTCTTTTTCATCTGTTTTCTCCTTATGTCTGATATGTGATCCGTGGCTGCCTGCTGTCAGGCAACGCCAAAGGGTATTATACAACATTGTCATAAAAAAGTCAATGCTATGGGTCAGGAACCGAATGGCTTATGCCGGATCATGTGGCACTGAACTGGCTGTTGAAAAGCTCTGTGTAGAAGCCGCCCTGCTTTAGCAGTTCCTCGTGCCGCCCCTTTTCGATAATGTGCCCGTCCTTCATGACAAGTATCATATCCGCCTCCTTTATGGTGGAAAGGCGGTGGGCTACGATAAAACTGGTGCGCCCCTTCATCATCTGGGCAAAGGCACGCTGTATGAGTATCTCCGTGCGTGTATCTATGGAGGAGGTGGCTTCATCAAGTATGAGCATGGGGGGCAGTGTGAGCATGATACGGGTTATGCACAGAAGCTGCTTCTGCCCCTGGGAAAGGCTGCCTCCGTCCTCCCCGATATAAGTGTCATAGCCCCGGGGCAGGCGACGGATGAAGCTGTGGGCATGGGATGCCTTGGCAGCGGCAATGACCTCCTCATCTGTGGCATCAGGCCGCCCGGCGGTGATGTTCTCCCTTATAGTGCCGGAGCGCAGCCAGGTCTCCTGGAGCACCATGCCGTAGTTTGCCCGCAGTGAGCGGCGGGTGATGTGCCTTATATCAGTGCCGTCAACGGAGATCTCTCCCCCCGTTACATCGTAGAACCGCATCAGCAGGTTGATAAGGGTGGTCTTCCCGCAGCCTGTGGGTCCTACGATGGCTATGCGCATACCGGAGGATACATCAAGGCACAGCCCCCTGATAAGCTCCCTGTCCGGGGTGTAGGAGAAATCCACATTTTCAAGCCGAACATCCCCCTGTGCCTTGTCAAGCTGTACAGCGTCCTCATCGTCGGGAGTCTGGGGCTGTTCATCTATAAGGTCAAAGAGCCTTGATGCGCTTGCAAGGGAGTTCTGCAGCTCCGTTATCACCCCTGATATTTCGTTGAAGGGCTTTGTGTACTGGTTCACATAGCTGAGAAGTGATACAAGGGCACCTACCGTAAGAGTTTCCTTAAAGCCCAGCGCATTTGTGCACACAAGCGCCCCGAACAGAGCCACCACCGCATAGATGAGATTGTTCACAAATCTTGTGGTGGGGTTTGTGAGGGATGAGAAGAATATGGCCTTTAAGGAGCAATCCGCAAGCCTTTTGTTTATGCTGTCAAAGGCGGCAAGCTGATGCTTTTCACGGGAGAATGCCCTGACCACCTTCTGACCGGAGAGCATCTCATCTATGAATGCGGTCTGCTCGCCCCGCACAGCTGACTGCTCCCTGAACATGGCATAGGTGTGCTTTGCGATGAACCTTGCCACAAACAGGGATACAGGTGTCAGCACCACCACTGCAAGGGCTATCTTCAGATTGACGGAGATCATGAACACAAGGGAGCCTATTATGGTGGCAGCACCTGTAAAGAGCTGGGTAAAGCCCATAAGCAGCCCGTCCGCAAACTGATCCGCATCTGCGGTCATACGGTTTACCAGATCCCCGGTGGGGTGGCTGTCCAGATAGGATGTGGGCAGTACCTGTATATGGGAGAATGCCTCGTTTCGCAGATCCGCAAGTATCCCGAAGGACACACGGTTGTTGAGCAGGTTCATTATCCACTGCACCACAGCCCCCGCAAGGGCGATGATGACCATAGCCGCAAGTATCTTCCCTATGCCCTCCATATCCACCCTGCCCCTGCCCACCGCAAGGTCGATGGCACGGCCTGTGAGTATGGGAGTATACAGTGTTAGAACTACATATACGGCTGAGAGCAGCACAGAAAGAGCCAGCATCCACCTGTATCTGCCAAGCCTTTTTATCACACGTCTGAGTTCGCCCTGCCGCTTCATGACACCGCCTCCTCGCTGCCTGTCTGGGAGGCATATATGTCCCTGTACACTCCGCATCCGTCCATAAGCTCACTGTGGGTGCCCATGCCCGCAATGCTGCCGTCGTCAAGGACGATGATGCGGTCTGCCCCCATAATGGCTGAAATCCGCTGGGACACGATGAATACCGTAGGGTGGTAGCTCAGCTCCGACAGCGCCCTTCTCAGGCGGGCATCCGTGGCAAAGTCCAGTGCGGAGGCACTGTCATCGAGTATGAGTATCTCCGGGCGGCGTACAAGCGCCCTTGCTATGGTGAGTCTCTGGCGCTGACCGCCGGAGAGGTTGCGCCCTCCCGGCTCTATCACCTCATCAAGACCGCCCTTCGCTCTTATGATGTCTGCGGACTGGGATACCTCCACGGCCTCCTCAATGGCGGCATCGTCCGCATTCTCCATGCCCCACAGCAGATTTTCCCGTATGGTGCCGGAAAAAAGCACCGCCTTCTGGGGAACTATGCCTATCATGCTGCGAAGTGTGTCAAGGTCGTATTCCCTTACGTCTGTGCCGTTTACGCAGACCTTCCCGGAGGAGGCATCATAGAAACGGGGTATCATGTTCACAAGGGAGGATTTGCCGGAGCCTGTGCCCCCGATTATGCCGATGACCTCCCCCCTGCGGGCGGTGAAGGAGATATGCTCGAGGGCGCCGTCTGCACCGTTGGAGTACAAAAGAGCCACATCCTCAAAGGAAACGGCTTTGTCAGGGCCACTGCCCCGCTTTGTGCTCCCGGATGTGATACAGGGGGATATGTCCAGCACGTCGGATATGCGCCTTGCACAGGCAAGGCTCCTGGTTATGTTTATGACAAGGTTTGCAAGCTTGATAAGCTCCACCAGTATCTGAGCCATATAGTTGCACAGCGCTATGAGAGTGCCCTGTGTGATGATGCCGCTGTCCACACGGAGTGCTCCTGTGTGTATAAGGTACACTGTGGCAATGTTTATCATGGCAAAGGTAAGTGGGTTCATAAGGGATGATATGCGCCCCGTGAAAAGCTGCATACGGGAAAGGAGGGAGTTTGCCTCTTCAAAGTCCGCTATCTCCTCTTCCTCTCTGCCAAAGGCACGGATGACCCTTGAACCCGTCAGGTTTTCCCTTGCAAGGGCGGTCACTCTGTCAAGCCTTTGCTGGACACGCCTGTATAGGGGGATGCACACCAGCATGATGGCAAATACCACGATAAACAGCAGGATAGTCGTCCAGACGAATATCATGGCGGAGGGAACATCAAGCCTGAATGCCATTATCATGGCGCCGAATACCACAAAGGGGGAGCGCAGCAGCAGCCTCAGAGTCAGGTTCAGCCCCTGCTGTACCTGGTTCATGTCGCTTGTCATGCGGGTGATGAGGGTGGAGGTGCCTATGTCGTCAAGCTCTGCGTGGGAGAGCCTTCCTATATGCTCAAAGAGGGCATGGCGCAGGGCAGTGACAAAGCCCACAGATGCCTTTGCCGCAAAATACTGGGCTGTCACGGAGCACACGAGCCCTATGAATGCCAGCCCGAACAGCAGCAGCGTATGTGTGAATATGTAGCGGTTATCGCCCTTTGCAATGCCGATGTCAACTATATCTGCCACCACAAGGGGAGTAAACAGCTCAAAGAGTGCTTCAAGCAGCTTGAAAAAAGGTCCCGACACGCTTTCAAGCCTGTACCCCTTAATGTATTTAAGCAGCTTCTTCATTTTATGATACCTCATTTTCATGTAATGTAAGCCGACTATGATTATACTATTTATCCGCCCAAAAGTCAAGGGGAGGGGCGATGTGTTGCTTGTTTGTACTTGACATTTGCTGTGCGATATGATATAATTCTGTGTGTTTCTACAAGCCTGCCTTTTGCCGGCAGATGCCGCAGCTTTGGATGAGCCTCGGCAAATTTTCGTACAGGAGTGTGTTATCATGCGTGACGACAGAAGCCGGATACTGCTTATCAGTGCGGCTATGACGGTGTGTCATGCACTGGTGATAATATTTATAGCAGCTGCCCTTTCAAGGGTCATGATAATACAGACAGATACCATCATAAGGGAGAATATCGGCACCCTTTCATCCGAGCTCAATTCACAGATGAAGATGAATGTGGAGAACTATCTTGAAAGATGCGAATCCACAGCCACCCTTGTGTTCTCCCGTGAGGAAAACTATACATACGATGCCACAGACCCTGCCAATGACCCCTACGAGGCTCTTGCTGCCGAATCCCGCATATCGGACGATCTCTTTGATCTGTGCATAATGGAGAACTTTGTGGATTTCGGCATAGTGTACTCAAATGAGCACGTTGTGGGTAAGATATCCCACGGCACCCGTGACGCTATGGGTGACACCATATATGAGAGCCTTTCCTCCATGATAAGCCGGGACTCCACCAACGACGGCTGGTATTCCGGCTTCAAGGATGACTACAAGCGCATATACTATGTAAAAAGGCTCAATGACAACGCAGTGCTTGCGGTATCTGTCTATTCCGTGGAGTTTGAAAACATAGTGGAGACACCTGATTCCATGCAGTCCATGGCGGTGCGCCTTGCAGACAGTGATATGAATATCATATACTCATCACTGGGGGAGGGATCGTCCATGCTGCCCCCACAGATCATTGATGAGATAAAGGGCGCTGCGGTTGATCCCGCCGAGGCGGAATATATCGTTTCTGCCGACCCCTGCGGCGATGACTGGATACTTGTCACCTCCATCCCCACTCAGTATATACTTGATGCCAAGGTGCAGGCACAGAACCATATAATCAGGATAGCGATAATAGCGGCACTTATTGCTATTGCCGCAGACGTGATAATCTCCCTCTTCTTTGCAAACCCCATCAACGACATAGTTTCAAATCTCGGCAAAAAGGCGGCTGACGATCAGCTCACAGGGATCCTGAACAAAAGCTCCTTTGAGAGTGCGGTGCGAACGAGGATCGCAAAGGCAAAGGGCGACTCCTACGGCATGATGATAGTTGACATTGATGATTTCAAGTCCATAAATGACACCTTAGGCCACAGCGCAGGGGACAGGGTGCTTGCTTCCATGGGCTCTTTCCTTCGTGAGAATATGGGCGAGGGGGACATTGCAGGGCGTATTGGCGGCGATGAGTTCTGCCTGTTCCTTAAAACCGACAGGGAAAGGGCACGGGCTGAGCTTTCCGAAAAGTGCGAGAGCATAAGGGCACTCGTGGCATCTTCATATGCGGATGAGGATAAGACATACCCTTTGAGCTGCTCTGTCGGCGCAGCCCTTTTCCCGGATGATGCTGCCACCTTTGAAGAGCTTTATATCAATGCAGACAAGGCTCTCTACAGCTCCAAGCGGGGCGGCAAGAACAGCGTTTCCATTTACAGCAAGGGAATCGGCACCTCTGACAGCGGGGAGGGCAGCAGCAATGGATAAAAAAATGACAGGCATACTCCTTGCGGCACTGCTCCTTTCATCATGCAGCACACCCCCTGCCGCCTCTGTTTCAAATATCAATACCCAGAGCAGCGCCGTGCAGATCACATTCTCATGGTGGGGCAACGATGACCGCAACGAATACACCTTGGAGGCGGTTCGCCGCTTTGAGGAGCTTCATCCCGATATTGATGTGCGGTGCAGCTATACCGAGTGGTCGGGCTATCAGGTGCGCAATGACGTGCGCATGGCATCAGGCAGTGAATCCGATGTGATGCAGATAAACTTTGCGTGGATAGACCAGTATTCGCCCGACGGCACCGGCTACTATGACATAAGCCTTCTGTCTGATGTGGTGGATCTTTCCACCATAGATGAGGCAATGCTGGAGTACGGCATGAAGGAAGGTCGTCTGAATGCCCTGCCCATTGCCATGAATGCCCAGACCGTATACATAAACCGTGGCCTGTATTCATCCTACGGCCTTGATGTTCCCGAAACATGGGATGACCTGTTCAGGGCAGCCGAGGCAATGAAGGGGGATGTGTATCCTCTTTCCATGATACCAAAGAGCGCATGGCTCTTCTGCATTGCCTATGCGGAGCAGAAATGCGGACACACAATGTTTGACGGTGACGGGCATCTTGCCTTTACTCCGGACGACCTGAAGTTAATGATAGAGTTCTACTGTGACATGATAAACTCAAAGGTCATGCCCCAGATGGAATACGGCGATGATTACGGCATTGGATCAGGCAGAACAGCCGGTGTTGTGGCATGGCTCTCCGATGCAGAAAACGAGTGTGCAGTTGCCATAGCACAGGGGGATGATATAGTCACCGCCCCCTACACCTCAATGTCGGCGGCAGGTGAGGGCTGGTATGTAAAGCCTGCTACCATGTATGCCATCAGCGATACCACGGAGCACCCGAAGGAAGCGGGGATGCTGCTTGATTTCCTTATCAACTCGGCGGAAATGGCAGAGCTTCAGGGGCTTGAAAAGGGTGTGCCCCTGAGCAGGAATGCCCGTGCTACCCTTGAGGAGCTGGGTATGCTTGACGGTATACAGTACAGTGCCTTCGAGCGTATGCAGGAGCCGGACACCATAAACAAAATGCGGCCTGTCATGGAGAACAGCGACATGATACGGGCATTCCAGAATGCCTGCAATGAGGTGCTTTTTGAAAGATCTTCTTCCCAGGAGCAGGCGGAACTTCTGTACAGGCAGATAAAGGCAATAAGCGGATAACATATGCTCCCAAAGGTGAGCCCTTGGGAGCAATGCTTTTAAGTACATATGCAAAAGGAGCACTTATGACGTTAAAGGAAGTTGAAGCGGGCCGCTCAGCAGTCATCAGGAGCGTGGGCGGTGCCGGGGCATTGAGGCAGCATTTTCTTGATATGGGGCTGATACCGGGTGTAAGGGTGTCGGTGATAAAGTATGCCCCTATGGGAGATCCGGTGCAGATACGGGTCTGGGGGTATGAACTCACCATACGCCTGGATGATGCTGCAGAGATCGAGGTGGACAGCGTTTCTGACACACAGGAGGAGGGTGATGAGAAGCCTGCCCAAGTTGTCAGGAATATACCCCATCCCTCCCTTGGTGAGAATGTGACCGAGGATGTGCAGGTGAAGGAGCACAGGGAAAAGCCTGTAAACAAAGGGAAACTTACCTTTGCCCTTATCGGCAATCAGAACAGCGGAAAGACCACTCTTTTCAACCGCCTTACGGGGGCAAATCAGCACGTCGGGAACTTTCCCGGTGTGACGGTGGACAGGAAAAGCGGTGCCATAAAGGGTCATCCCGATACGGAGCTTGTGGATCTGCCGGGAATATACTCTCTCTCCCCCTATTCAAGTGAGGAGGTGGTGTCAAGGCAGTTCGTCCTTGAAGAGCACCCCTCAGCGGTCATCAACATAGTGGATGCCACCAATATCGAGCGCAACCTCTATCTTACCGTACAGCTTCTGGAGCTTGGGGTGCCTATGGTAGTAGCCCTCAACATGATGGATGAAATGGCGGGCAACGGGGGCACTGTGGACATAAACAAGATGGAGGAGCTTCTGCAGGTGCCTGTGGTCCCTATTTCAGCCGCAAAGGGACAGGGCATAGAGGAGCTTGTGGAGCACGCCGTCCACATCGCAAGGTACGGTGAGGCTCCTGCCCCCCTGGATCTGTGCGACAAGTCTGCGCATGGGGGAGCAGTACACCGTGCCAGACATTCATGCATGGATCTTATTGAGGGTCACGCCGCAAAGGCGGGAATACCTCTGCACTTTGCTGCCACTAAGGTCATTGAGAACGACGAGCTTGTGATAGAGGCACTGGATCTGCACAAAAACGATGCTGTGGCAATGGAGAGCATAATAACACACATGGAGGAGGAGTGTCAGCTTGACAGATCCGCCGCCATTGCAGATATGCGCTTTTCATTCATCTACCGTGTTTGCAGTCAGACGGTGAAAAAGCCCGCTGAAAGCCGTGAGCATATCAGGAGCCGCAAGCTGGATGCCTTCTTCACCGGGAAATGGACAGCCATCCCCGCCTTTATAGCCATAATGGCACTGGTGTTCTTCCTTACCTTCAACTGCGTGGGAGCCTTCCTGCAGGAGCTGCTGGACAAAGGCATATCATGGCTTACAGAGCGGGTGGATGTGCTGCTTTCGGATATGGGTATCTCTGCGGCTGTACACTCCCTTGTGATAGATGGCATATTCACCGGGGTGGGCTCGGTTCTGAGCTTTGTGCCCATAATCGTGGTGCTTTACTTCTTCCTTTCCCTGCTTGAGGACAGTGGCTATATGGCAAGGGTCGCCTTTTTCATGGATAAGCTGCTGCGGCGGCTGGGACTTTCGGGGCGAAGCATCGTGCCCATGATAATCGGCTTCGGGTGCAGCGTTCCCGCTGTCATGTCCACACGCACCCTCCCCTCGGACAGGGACAGGCGAATGACTCAGCTGCTCATCCCCTTTATGAGCTGCAGTGCAAAAATGCCTATCTATGTGTTTTTTGCCGGGAGCTTCTTCCCTGAATATGCGTGGCTCATATGTGTGTCCATGTACCTTATCGGTATAATAGTTGCGGTCATCGTGGCACTTATCGGCAAGAACACGGTATTCAAGGGGGAGGCTGTGCCCTTTGTCATGGAGCTGCCCAATTACAGGCTGCCCGGGCTGAAGAATGTGCTGCTCCTCATGTGGGACAAGGCGAAGGACTTTCTGCAAAGGGCATTCACCGTGATATTCGCAGGCACTGTGGCAGTGTGGTTCCTGCAGAGCTTTGACCCTACCTTCCACCTTGTGGAGAGCAGTGAGAACAGCATCCTTGCCATGATAGCGGGGAAGATAGCGTTCCTCTTTGCACCCCTTGGCTTCGGGGACTGGAAGATGGTGACAGCGCTTATCTCAGGCTTTCTTGCAAAGGAAAGCGTAGTCTCCATGCTGACAGTGCTGTTTGGCAGCCCCGAGGGGCTCCGGGCAGGGATGAGCGGCCTTACCGCCTTTGTCTTCCTGGTGTTCTGTCTGCTGTACACCCCCTGTGTGGCGGCTGTGGCTGCCATAAAGCGTGAGGCGGGCACGATATCCGCCGTCAGGATGGTGGTATTCCAGTGTGCAGTTGCGTGGGCGGTGGCATTCATCATCAGAATGGCAGCCCTGGCACTTGGCATATCGTGATAAAGGAGCAGCTATGGATATAGTTATCATAGGGATAATCGCTGTGCTGGCGGTGCTTTCCGTCATCGGAGCGGTAAGGTACCGCAGGCAGGGCGGTGGCTGCTGCGGAGACTGCCGCAGCTGTCCTAAGTACGGCATGGCAAAGCAGAGGAAACATTCCCCCTCCGATCCATCGGATATGAGCAAGTCCTGAACATAAAAAAGCCGCAGGCCATCCCTTCTGAAGGAAGGGCGGTCTGCGGTTTTTTTATATCTTTTGTATGCTTTGTTTTACGTCAGCCGCACAGGGAGTCATAAAGCTGCTCGTACTTCTTTGCGGAATTTATCCAGGAGTAGTCGGTCTTCATGCCCCGGGACACCATCTGATCCCATTCCTTGCGGGTGTCAAAGAATATGTGCTTTGCGTAGTTGATGATGTTGAGGAGCTCATCGCCGTTGTAGTTGGCAAAGGAGAATCCGATGCCCGTTCCGTCGTATTCGTTGAAGGGCTGAACCGTGTCCTTCAGGCCGCCTGTCTCACGCACTATGGGCACTGCACCGTAGCGCAGGCCGATAAGCTGTGTAAGGCCGCAGGGCTCAAACTTGGAGGGAACCAGCACCGCATCCGATGCGGCATATATCCTGTGTGCAAGAGCCTCATCGAAGAAAATGTTGGCACTTACCTTTCCGTTGTTGTGCCATGCGCAGTCACGGAACAGGTTTTCATACTGGGGATCTCCCGTGCCCAGCACCACGAGCTGTGTAAACTCATCTGTGATGCGGTCAAGGGCATAGCGCACCAGATCAAGCCCCTTCTGATCCGTAAGACGGGATATGATGGAGATCATGAAGCGGTCGGGATTTTCCTCAAGGCCAAGCTCCTTCTGGAGAGCCAGCTTGTTTGCCTCCTTGCCCTTCTTGAAGGAGCGGGCGGAGTATTTCTTGGCAAGGTTCTCATCCTTTTCGGGATCGTAGTCGGTGTAGTCTATGCCGTTTACTATGCCCCTGAGAGACTGGTTGCGGGCACGGAGCAGGCCGTCAAGCCCCTCGCCGTAGTAATCCGTCTGGATCTCCCCTGCATATGTGTCAGAAACGGTGGTTATGTAATCAGAATATACAAGACCGCCTTTGAGCATATTGGCATCCTTGTGGAATTCCAGCTTGTCGGGGGTGAATACCCAGCCGGGAAGTCCCGAAAGGGATCTTATGGTGGGGATGTCCCATATGCCCTGGAAGCGCAGGTTGTGTATGGTGAACACGCACTTTGTGTTCTGATAGAAGGGATGGTTGCGGTAGAGGGTGTGCATATATACAGGCACAAGACCCGCCTGCCAGTCGTGGCAGTGGATCACATCAGGGCGGAAGTCTATAACGGGGAGAATAGCCATTACCGCCTTGGAGAAGTAGATGAACTTCTCAATGTCATAGCGTGTGTCAGCATAGGGCTTGTCCCCGCCGAAGTAGAAGAGGTTGTCTACGAAATAGAACTTTATCCCTTCGTATTCATAGTACATGATACCCACGTGTACGCTGCTGAAACGCTCACCCATATCCATGTAGAAGTGGTGGATATAGCGGAAGTTATTGCGGAACTTATCCGGGATACAGCGGTAGTTGGGTATGATGACACGGCAGTCGTATTCATCCTTGTTGAACTTCTTGGGCAGTGTGCCCACAACGTCTGCAAGGCCGCCTGTCTTTATAAAGGGAACACATTCCGAAGCGACAAAAAGTATGTTTTTCATAAACTGACCTCCTTGATAGCTTTGTGTCTGTTAGCTATGATGTATGCTCTTACAAAGTACACAGTTTTTTTGAAAAGTGCAAATGACATTTTGTTATTTTTTTCAATTATAACACAATTCAAAATTTTTTGCAACAGTTTTTTTGAAATAAATGGAATTTTTTTATCGAAAAAAAATCACGCATAAATACGCCCGTCCGGAGCGCATTTATACGTGATGCTGTTTCATTTTCCCACGGCTCACATCACCTGTGCCATGACCTCTTTTACTATTGCCTTGCTCCCGTTCTTGGGGGAGAGCACATAGACGGTGGTGCCGTAGGTGGTGCTGTATGCCGATGTCAGCACATCGCTTGATGTAAGGGCTGAGGGGCTGAGGGAGTATGCCGTGTAGTATTCAGCCGTGCCTGTGTCGGCAAGCTTTGCGTTGTTGGCTTTGAGTATATCGTAATTGGCAGGGAGTATCATATAGCTTACAGCGCCTGACTGTGCGGTCCACTGCATGATGGTGTCCCCGGCTGAGATCGTGCCGCCGGGCTTAGTGTGCATAACTGTGTAGTAGGATGTGGAGGCGGAGGCTGTCGAGGTTCCTGTCTGCACCGTGGGGAGGACACTCCCGGGATCTGTGGTGCCGGCCTGGGCGGAGGTGCCCTTGTCGGCGTTTATTACCGCCTGTGCAGATGCCGCATTATAGCCTGCGGGAAGGAGCATATATCTTGTCACGCTCTTGAATCCTACGGTGGTAGTCCACGATTTCACCTCATCTGTGGGGGTGTGCTTGTACATGGAGGGGTCGGTGTTGTATACGGTGTAATATTCGTAGTAGTCGGTATACTTTGCCACCATGGTGTTGTATTCCGCCTGGTCATAGCCTGCGGGTACAAGGATATACCTTACAACGCTGCTGCTCTTTGTGGATACGGCATAATCGACTATCCTTGCGGTGAAGGACTTTACAGCATCGGTAGAAGCCCTGGTGACAGGCTTGTCGGAGTATATGGTCATATAGTCGTAGACACCTGTGTCAGCAGCCTTTGCACTGTTTACCTGTGCGGAGTCGTAGGCACGGGGAACCAAAATGTACATGGTCTTCCTTGTGGAGGGGTTGTAGTAATCAAGGATCAAATCCCCTGTGTTGTTTGGGGAGGGGAGGGTGTCTGTTGCAGCGTAGTACACCCCGGTGTCGCTGACGGTGACGGGTATGGATAAGGTGCGGCTGTTGCCGTTTGCTGTAATATAAAGCGTGGTGCGGCCAGCTTTCAGACCCTTTACCTGAACTACTGCGTAGTGATCCTTGAAGGAGCCTACCGCAACGGCGGCTACATTCTTGTCATCCACAGAGTAGGTTATGTTGCCGTCATCGGTGCAGTACAGGAGAAATTCCGTAACAGTGCCTGTGCCCGTGTATACGGAGGACTTTGCGGAGCTCAGCACCGCATCCTTGGAGCCGCCGCCTACGTTCACCGTTATGTAGGTGTATACGTCGGTGTAGTCGGTCATGTTTATCTTCAGGCGGGTGCTGCCCTCTGACACGCCCTTGACTTTAAGACGCACATTGTCGCCGCTCCACTTCTTCACCCAGCCGCAGATGGCAATGCTCTTGTCCTGTGATACCGCCTTTACGTTGTGTGACCCTCTTGCCTTGATGGTGACATAGGCTATCTGCCCCACATCAACGGAGACTGAGGAGGAGGACTTGGTAAGCCTGCCGTTTTTCACATTCACTTTGCATTTGAGGATGTTGCCGTCCACATTGGCGCTTATAACGGCAGTGCCCTTGGATATCCCCCTGATCTTTCCGGAGGAGGACACTGTGGCAATGCTTTCGTCCGAGCTTGTCCATACAGGGGTGGAGGCGGTGCCGGCGACCTTCAGCGTGCCGCTGTACCCCTTCACTATTGATATATTGATGTAGTTAAGGCTCAGAGCCATGACCCTTGGGGCACACAGTGCGGAAAGTCCGCAGATGAGCAGTGCCGTCAGGCACAGGGATATAAGACGTTTTATCCTTTTTAAAGCAGTCATATCAGTCATTCCTTTTTGATGCTGTCCCCGGGAGAGCAGCTTTTATTAAGTAATAAGTAATTAGTAATATGTAAAGAGTATGCCGTTCCTGGGAGGCGGCTTATTCGGATACATGGATTATACCACATTAACCGTGAAATTTCAACCCTC
>DGXE01000022.1:15494-15742 GCA_002395525.1 Ruminococcus sp. UBA4240 | reverse complement strand
GCATAGCTGATAATGCTCTCGCCCTTAGAGTTGAGCGTCAGCTCCTCGCCTGCGAGAATGTACTTGCCGCTGCGTTCGCCGTCAGCCTGAAAATCTCCTGCGGGGCTGATGTATGTCCACTTTACGTCATTTCTCTGACGGAGTTCGCCAAGCGCCTTTGCCATAGCAGAAGCCAGCGGCTTGAAAACTTCGGGGAAATCTGCACCGTCAGAAACGCAGGCGGTATGCTCAGCGTTCACATACAGGCT
>DGXE01000022.1:0-15440 GCA_002395525.1 Ruminococcus sp. UBA4240 | reverse complement strand
CACATACAGGCTTCCTGCGCCGCCCACAACGAGAAGTCTTGTGTCAGTTCCCGAAAGAATGTCGCACAGGTGAGCAAGTGATGTGGAGTGCTGAGGAAGCGTTTCGGGTGCCCATGCTCCGAATGCATCCACGACTGCATCAAAGCCTGCAAGGTCTGCTGCGGTAAGGTCAAAAAGATCCTTTGCAATTACGCTCTGAGCAGCGGACTTGTTCTCGCCCCTGACAACTGCCGTAACATCAAGTCCTCTGTCAACAGCCTCTTTCACGATAAGCTGACCTGCCTTGCCGTTTGCACAAACTACTGCGATCTTCATAATGTTTTCCTCCTGATTATAGCATAAATAATATCATCTGTAAAGTTGTAACATTGTTCGTTTCATCTTTCTGAGTCTACTATATCATACAAGCAGTAAGTTGTCAATACTATTATTACAACTTTGGCGAATTATACAAAAGTGAATGGATTATGCGCAATATACAATGTTCTCCATAAGGGAGCTTTTCTTGTTCCTCCAAAGAAAGACACAAGGGCAGATACCCCGGATGAGGCAAGCAAGACTTTGTGCAAAGCGGCGCAAATTCTGCCGTAAGGCAGTTTCAGCTTGGGCATTATCACGATTTTTGACAAAAGGGCTTTACTTTTTCCTGTTCATATGATATGTTGTTCAATAAAATTTGAAAAAGGGGTGCAGCACGTGATGATGATGCCATAGAGAGCTTTAAGATAGATATGATGGATATGTTGAAAAAAGACAGCTATGATATTGCACGAAGCCGTTATCGTTAAGCTAAGAAAGGAAATATGATGAACAACAAATATTTCACAGTATGCGGCATAGTTGAGATAGACGGAAAAAACCTGCTTGTCCGCCACACCTACGGTACTGCCGATGGGAGGATACTCGTTCCGGGAGGTTATGTCGAAGAGGGTGAGCTGCCATCGAAAGCAATAGAACGTGAGGTCATGGAAGAAACAGGCGTGCGTGCCAAAGCCAAAGCCGTTTTCTCGGTGCAGTTCAAGCCCGAGCAGTGGTGTGTGGTGTTCACCATGGAGTATATCGGCGGTGAGCCTAAGTCTGACGGCTATGAGAACAGCGAGGTGCTGCTAATTACTGCCGAGGAAGCGGTCAAGCGTGATGATATAACGAATATGAGCAGGGAGATATTAATGGCTTACATAGCTGACAAGATGAATGTGCTTGGCAAGAGCAGCTATGTGCCAAAGTCATCGGCGGCTGATAAATACGAGATATATGGGGTCTGATATTTGTAAAGCTCTGATCGGTGAAACTGAATGAATTGCTTTGCGGCACACCTGCTTTATGCGGCTGTGTCGTAATCATTTTAACTGTAGGATATTGCAAAAAGTTACAATATGTGCTATAATATTACTTAGTCATATGGTTTGCACACATATATATGTTAGTTAGCGAAAGGATATTGAAATGAGTCGCCGGATTAAATTCTATATTTAAAATTATTAAACGAAAAAAATGATATGGTTGATTGCGATATGGCTGATCTGTTTAATTATTTAGAATCGCTTAGAGATCAGAATGCAATTAGATTTGAGCAGATTATTAACGGGAAGAGCATGAAATTTTTCAGGTTTAAAAGGGCAACAATTAATGGAGATAAAGAATTTATTGTTCCTTTTGGTTCGCTGAAAAAAGGAATTACCTATGAAGAAGATACCGATAATACTGGCGAGGTTAATGAAAACACGAACAAGCTATATGATATTACATTTTTATATATCAATTCAAAGGAAGGAATCAGCTTTATCACGGTAGATAAAGCTGCGCCTACATACAGAAACATTTGTGATTATATGAATCAACTAATCAATACTGATATTTACAGTTTTTCCATGTGTCCTATAACGATAAACGAAGGAATGAAATCTGTCGAAGAAGCAAGAATTGTAAAAAATATAACGTTTAAATTCGATTTAAGTGGTAGTGCTATAGCTAAATTCAAAGAAATAAGAAACTATGAATTACGTAATGTATTACAATTATGTGCAGAAAACAGCTACAACATTGATGGTAAACGCTTGTCACTTACAATTAGAACAGGGAGAGGGAAAAGCAATAAACTTAACAAAGACCAGCTTATTCTATTGTTAAACGAATTAGATTTAGATGATGGTATTATTGAGGAAATAGAGGTAGGATACAAGAATAATGAGAGTGAAAAAATATCAACAGCAAAGTTAAAGGATTCAAATAAAAATTTAGTTTATGAATTTCCTAATGCACCTAAAAACTCACTAACATCTGCTTTTTTACTGGATAATGTCAATAATATGTTGGATCAATGCAGGATAAAATATAGTTACCAAGTAAGAAAATGTTTAGCACATATACAAACACCTATAATAGATATAAAAGATGCTGTAAATAAAAAATAGGAAGTGGTTTGTTAATGAAGAAACACATTGCAATAATACTATGTGGAATACTCTTTAGTTTTGTATTATACATTTGTTTACTGATCTTTGGTAATGATGAATTTATTAATAAAATAGGAGCTTTTATTGCTAATACAAGTGATAATCTAAAAGATTATTATATAGCAATGATAGGTGTCTATATTGCTGTAATGATTTTATTAGCAACTTCAAGAACACCAGCTTCAAGTAGAATAATAGAAAAAGGCTTGTTTAATAAACTGAGTTTATTGGTTTCTTTTGCAATGGGCTATTCAATAGTAGCTATCATTGTAATCAGCCTTAACATTTCAGCAACTTGTTATTTGATTATTCAAGCAGTTTTATCAATTATAGCAATTATTTATAGCATTTGTTTTATGGTGTTAACTGTTCAGATTTTCAATTATAATACTCAAAAATTAGAGGAAAACGCAATAGAAGAAGATAAGAATAACAACTATAGACAAGTTGTATTCGAAGAATTATATGAATGGCTTAAGAAACACAGAAATAAATAAAAACGGATGAATTATTTTTCGGCATACTTGCTTTGTTTAGGTATGCCGATTTTACATATATAAAAATGTGCTGTAATTTTTTATATACAATCTGAACCTTTCACCCGGAATACCCGACTATATAAATGAAAGCGCTTTTAAATAATGATCGGGAGGTGAGGATATGAGCGAATTTGAAATGCTGGTTAGTGAACACCGTGGTGCGGTCGAGCGGTATGTGCGGTTCAATATTCCGATTAAGGCTGACAGCGATGACGTTTTGCAGGAGGTGTGGCTGGCGGCATACAGACAGTTTGACAAACTGCTGAACAAAAGTAGCTTTAAGGCTTGGGTCATAGGGATAGCCCGTCACAAGGTCAAGGACTATTTCCGCAGCAGGCGTGATACGCTCGACATTGATGAACTGCCCGAGAGCGAGCTTGTTCAAAGCCGTTACGGACTTGTGGATTATTCGCCTGTTCACGAGACTATAGAGTGCCTGAGTGAAAATGACAAGCAGATACTCAGGCTTTACTACTTTGAGAATATGCCGCAGAACGAGATAGCGGACAGGCTCAGCATACCGCTCGGAACGGTCAAAAGCCGCTTGAACACCGCAAGACGCAATTTCAAAAACGCATACCCATATCCGCCGAAAGGAGAAGATACTATGTTTAAGCTACCGAAAACTATGCCCGAATACAAGATCATTACCAGCGACAAAGAGCCATTTGCGGTCAAGTGGGAGGAGCTTATGGGCTGGTTCATTGTCCCGAAGGTCGGTGAAAAGCTGACCTGGGCGATCTACGACCAGCCGTCACGCAAGGGTGATTATTACTACGAAATGGAGGTCATCGGCAAAGCGGAGGTACACGGCATTGAGGGAGTTGAGATCATCGCAAAGGAAGGTAATTTTGACAAAACACAGCCCTACACCGAACGCAGTTTTGTTGTCCAGCTTACCGATACACACTGCCGTTATCTTGCTGAAAGCCACATTGTGAATGGCGTAAGAAAGCTGTACACATTCCTTGACGGAGATGCTTTCCTGCCTGACTGGGGCTATGGTGAGGACAACTGCGGCAATGAAACCAATATCAAGCCAAAGGGGATCATTGTCAGAAACGGCAGCGACATTACGGTTAATAGCGATAACGCTACGCCGGATATAGTCGGCAGATACACGGTCGAGATAAACGGTAAGACTTATGACACCGTATGTGTTATCGACATTGGAACAAACAATGAAGGTGTTCTCTGTGAGCAGTTCCTTGACAAGAATGGCAGAACGATCTTATGGCGCAGGTTCAATCGCAATGACTGGGCGTTTGATCGCTACGGCAAGCTGTGGACAGAGGTTCTTCCCGATAACGAGCGGCTGACAGTCAATGGCAAGGTTTATGTCCATTGGTATGATTGTGTGAGTGATCATATATTCTGAGTTAGTGCGGCATACCTGCTTTGTGTGGGTATGCCGATTTTGCAAATCAAAGCAGCACTATACTCAAACTCCACAGTCAACTGCCAAAAAATGCGTTATAATAAGTACAACAAAGGCGCTTTTAAACTCAACAAGGAGTGATAATAATGACAATAGGAGCAACTATAAAACAGCTCAGGCAGGAGCAGGACATAACGCAGGAGCAGCTTGCCGATGCCCTCGGCATAACCTCACGGGCGGTAAGTCAGTGGGAAACAGACAGAACAGCACCCGATATTTCTCAGCTGCCGGCTCTTGCAAATCTCTTTGATGTGACTACAGACCATTTGCTGGGGGTGGACATAGCACGCAAGGAGGAGGAAGTTGGTAAGATACTAAAACGGGTAAACGATTTTCAGGAGCAGGGCGATCATGAAGCTTCGGCTAAATATCTCAGGGAGCAGCTGAAAACATATCCCAACGAGCCCGATCTGCTTACTAACCTTGCATCTGCTTTGCAGACTTTCTATTTTCATCAGGGAAAGGCATACACAGAGGAGCTTAAAAAAGAAAAGTCTGACGAGATTATAGCCCTGTGCGAAAGGGCGCTTAAATACTACAAGCCTACCGATGACAATAACTTCACAAAGCAGGTTCTTATCGGGCAATACGTCTATTATCTGCACGATAAGGAAAATGGTGAAAGGCTTGTCATGTCGCTGCCCAATGTATATTGCACGAGGGAAAGGTTTTTAGCCGATCTTTACGAGGGAAAGGAAGCTCTTGCACGCAGGCAGTCGGCTTTGCTTTGGAGCATGACTCAGATGATGCATCGTCTGTTTTGGGAGATATCCCGTGATGATCTCTACACCTGTGAACAGAAAATAGAGATACTAAAGGCAGATGATGCCCTGACAGAGCTTATCACAGCAGGTAAGCCCAACTTTTTCCACGGCAAGCTATCGGTCAATGCAGCAACGCAGGCAGAATTATACATAAAAATCGGTGATAAAGAAAAAGCCCTTGAAATGCTTTGGTCTGCATACGACCATGCCGAAAGCTACATAAGCCGACCCGTCGGAGAAAAGTATGCGCCCTGCTGGCTTAGCGAAATGGACGACGATCAGATAAAAGTCCTCAAAATGGATCCCAAAACGAATTTTGATACCATATATGATATTATCACAAAGCCCGACAACAAATTCTGCGAGGTGTTTGGGGGCAACGAACGCTTTGAGCAGCTTGTGGAAAAGCTGAAAGAGAAGATAAGTAAATAATTGCTTTGCGGCACACCTGCGTTGTGGGTGTGTGTTGCTTTGATGAAGGATACGGCAAGTTCGGGCTAAATACTATTATAGCACATCATTGTATAAAATGATGTGCTTTCTTTTGGGGGACAGTTCCGATTTGGTCATTATTACAATTTTTTGTCTGAGGTATTTACTTTTTCCTGTTCATATGATATATTGAATACAGGTTCATTGAATTATTGTTCAATCAAATTTGAAAAAGGGGTGCAGCAAGTGACACGGAAAGAGCAGAAGGAAATGCGGCAGAAGCAGATAATGCTCAAAGCCCTGGAGCTGTTTGTAACTAAGGGCTTTACCGAAACAAAGATAGCCGACATTGCCGAGTCACTGGGGATAAGTGTGGGGCTGCTGTTCCATTATTACGAATCAAAGGAAGCACTCTGCAAGTCACTTGTTGAAATGGGTCTGCAAGCAGCAAAGCGCCCCGAAAAAATAGAGTACGACACACCTCTCGACTACTTCACCAAAACCATAGAGGGGCTTTTCAGCGCAGCAAGGGAGCAGCCCTGGGTGTTTCAGATGTTCGTGCTCATGTCCCAGGCAAGGAGACCCGGCATCCCGGAGGACATCAGGCAGCTTGCCCTTTCCGTGGATCAGACAGCTTTTTCCGCAGAGATAATAAGGCAGGGGCAGGAGCGGGGCGAAATAAGGGAGGGAGAGCCGACAGCACTTGCCTTTGCATTCTGGTGCAGTGTACAGGGCATAATGGAGCAGCACCTTATCACACCCGAATACCCTCTCCCGGACGTGGAATGGATAACGGCGATACTGAAAAAGCCGGAGGTTTAAAAGCATAAGGTCATTGTCCGGAATATCAGAATACATAAAAGAGTTGGGAGAAATGGGACTGTTTTCAAAAGCAGTGTACAGGTCTGTTCTTATGGACTTTAAGTTCAGGGAGTCTGACGGGCTGCCCTGTATTCAGGCAACTGACGGCGTATATTACTGCAATGCAGCTTATGCCGTCAAAACAAAGGCATACAGTATGTGGGAAGACGGCAGATATGAAAGAGCGGCGAAAGCACTTAAAGAGGCTGAAGGAAAGGTCAAGATCCCGGTAGAGCTAAAGATAAAAAACGGAGTCCCTGTAGATTTTAAGATAGATCTGGAAAAACTCGCATCCGCTGTCGGGAATAAGGATATTGAAAATTTTGAATTATGCGGATGGGGATTTTTTGATAAGCCCGTAGATTTTTGATGTTTTGATTAACAGAAAGGACAAAGAACGACATGAAGAAGATAGTGATCATAGGCGGCGGCATAGGAGGGCTTTCCGCAGGGATATACGCTCTCAAGGCAGGCTTCAAGGCGGCAATATACGAAAAGAACCCTGTTGCAGGGGGAGAGTGCATGGGGTGGAATAGAAAGGGCTGCCATATGATGATGAGACAATAGCAGACAGCGGAGGTTATAGCAGGATGTATAACGCTGAGAACAAAACGGTAAAGCTCCCGTCAGGTGCTGAGATGTACTGTGCAAAATTCGGCAGGGGCAGCAGGCAGGCAGTCTTTATCCCGGGACTTAATATCGTGGATATGAGGGGAACGGCAAATAACCTGGCATATTTCTACCGCAGATTTGCAAAGGAGTTCACGGTCTATGTTTTCGACAGGCGACAGGGACGTGACCCGGGATGTACGATCCGTTCCATGGCGGAGGATGTGGCAGATGCCATGAACACGCTGGACATAAAAAATGCCTGTGTACTGGGTGTGTCCCAGGGCGGGATGATAGCCCAGTATCTTGCGGCATATCACCCTGAGCTGGTACAGAAGCTGGTGCTGGGTGTCACAGCGGCAAGGGCAAATCCCACTCTGCTTGATGCTGTGGATGAGTGGCTCGTTATGGCGGACAAGGGCGATTTGCAGGGTGTCCAGACCAAGACCTATGACAAGATGTATACCGAAAAGCAGATGAGACTGTACCGCAGACTAATACCGCTTATGATGAAATTTACTAAATTCATGAGCACAGAGCGCTTTGCAGATCACGCAAGAGCCATATACACCCTTGACAGCCTGTCTGTCCTTGACAGGATAAAATGCCCTGTGCTTGTTCTTGGGGCAGAGCATGACAGGATAACCACTGCTGAGGGCTCAAAAGAAATAGCAGAGAGGCTTGGCTGCAAATGCCATATATTCCCTGATGAAGGGCACGCCGCCTATCTTGGCAGGGATTTCAATCGCATGGTATATGATTTCTTCAAATAAGAAGACCGCCTGTCCCATTTCGGGGCGGGCGGTCGGTGTTATTTCTTTCCGTTGTATTTCAGGCAGAGCATGGTGAGGTCATCAAACTGGGGAGCATCCTTTACAAAGGCATTGACGGACTTATCCACGTTTTCAAGTATGCTGACGGGATCATCGGAATCACTGCTGTTCAGTGCTTCAAGGAGCCTGTCCGTGCCGAAGAGCTCATTGCCGGAGTTGGTGGCCTCCGCCACGCCGTCGGTGTACACAAAGACCATGGAACCCTTTTCAAGCTGCACCTCATACTCCTTGTAGCGTGCCTGGGGCATACCTCCCACCACAAAGCCGTGCTTGTCCCTGTACAGCTCAAACCTGCCTCCGGGGGATCGTATGAAGGGATATTCATGCCCTGCATTGGAGGCTGTAAGGACTCCCGTGTTAAGGTCAAGGATGCCAAGCCACACGGTAACAAACATCTCCTCACCGTTTCGCTGGCATATCTGATAGTTGGTGGCTTCAAGGGCTGCCTTTGGTGCCTTGTACATCATGGTGAAGTTCTGTATCAGTATCTTTGATGCCATCATAAACAGTGCCGCCGGGACACCCTTCCCCGATACGTCCGCCATTACCAGTGCCAGATGATCCTCATCAATGAGGAAAAAGTCGTAGAAGTCGCCCCCTACCTCCTTTGCCGGGGCCATGGAGGCATAGATGTCAAAGTCCTCTCTCTCCGGGAATGCTGGGAATATATTGGGCAGCATATCCGACTGGATGCGTGTTGCCATGGAAAGCTCCGTATCAATGCGGGCGGTCTCCATGCGCTGATGCTCGTACCTTTCCATAAGGCCGCTGGTGATGACCCCGAACATATTTATGGATGCCCCCACAGTTGCAAACATGACAAACTGTATCCCGGGCAGGAATATCTGCACCAGTATTGCCCCCAGGGGTGCAAGGAGATATATCCAGAAGGCTCTTGCTATCTTCCGCTCATACTTGTCCCTGTGGCGCACCAGAAGTATTATGCCGTAGATTATGGTGAGCATCGGCAGCATATTTGACAGGGCATAGAGACTGCCCCGGTGATAGGAATTGTACTCGTCAAAATAGTAGTAGGCACCTGTGAACTGTGACACCGCAAGCAGTGCGGAATGGATGACAAAGGCGGTGACAAAGCCCGCCCGTGAGCCCTTTGAAAGCTCATTGTCGTGAGCCATGTAATGCATCATCAGTGAAAGCATTATCGCCATGCTCCCCGATATGAGGAACTCCACGAAGGTGACTGCCACTATGGCATTTCGTGCCGCAATGCCGCCGTGACCGTCTAACAGCTCCCTTGCAAGGTGGGTGCCCATATAGCCCAGCACATTCCACAGGAAGACGTAGAAGAATCTGCGCATATCCGCATTAAAGGGAGAGCGCTCTATCTGCATGATGCACAGGGTGGTAACTCCCAGCCCTGAGGCTATCATGATGATGTTCACCAGGTCAACGGCTGTAAGGTCAAATGTCATATGCTCACACTCCCTGAAGCGGTGTCTGATGCCTTTCTTATCCGCATCCGTATTATGCGGTTGTCCTCGGCATCGGTTATCTCAATTGCTATGCCCTTTTCGCATATGCTCTCCCCCGTGCGGGGTATGCGGCCGAACATCTCCATTGCCATGCCGCCGCAGGTGTTGCTGTCCCCCTCATAGGAAAGGTCAATGCCTGTTATGCTCTCAAAGTCACGCACAGGCAAGGCCGCCTCCACATCAAAGGAGCCGTCGGGCACGGGGGTACAGCGCCTGTCCTCCGTGTCAGCCTCGTCGTAGATGTCACCTAAGATCTCCTCTATCAGATCCTCCATGGTGACCATGCCGTAGGTGCCGCCGTACTGATCCTTTATCACCGCCATATGCAGCTTTCCCCTCTGCATTTTGGTGAGCACGGAGGATATGCTGTCAAACTCCGTCACATACAGCACCTCATGTATGACCTCCTGTGCGGTGAGGGCATCCGGATGGGTGTGGATGAACTCGAACAGATCCCGCTCGTGGATATAGCCTGTGATGTTGTCGATGCTTTTTTCATACACAGGCAGGCGGGAATAGCCTTCGGAAAAGAATATGTCCCGTATCCTGTCCGGGGGTGTGTCCTTTTCCACCGCAATGATGTTCACACGGGGGATGGCAGCCTCGGACACAAGGCGGTCGTCTATCTCAAGGGCAGACTTTACGATGTCGTGCTCCCGCTCCTCCAGCACGCCCTCCTCCTCGATCTCGTTGAGGATGTATTTAAGCTCGTCTTCGGTGACGGAAGGGGCATCGCTTTTCCTGTTCAGGGGCTTTTTGATAAGGTCAAAAACAAGTGTCACAGGGGTGAGCACAGTCATTATCACCGACAGGGGCAGTGCGGCAAAAACGGAAAAGCTTTCCGCATTGTCCCTTGCAAGGCTTTTGGGGAGTATCTCACCGAAAATGAGCACCAGCACGGTCATCACCGCAGTGGATATGCCCACGCCCCCCGCTCCGAACATCTGTGTAAATATGACCGTGGATATGGCAGTGGACAGGATATTAACAATGTTGTTCCCCACAAGTATGGCGGTAAGCGCCTTGTCAAAGCGCTCCGCCACGGACAGCGCCCTTGCAGCGCCCCTGTCCCCCTGCTCCGCCCGTGCTTTCAGACGTATGCGGTTCACGGAGGAAAAGGCAGTCTCGGATGCGGAGAAAAACGCTGATAATATCAGAAGCAGCACGATGACTGCATATTGCATAAAAAACCCCCTCGGGCAGATGTCTTTATCCCCTGCCGCTGCAAAGGTATAACTGCTGCATGACAGGAGAACGGATAGCGGACAGAGGATAAGAGCAGACAGGTCTCCGTCTGCCTTCTGACCCTTAGTTTTCCACGAAGCCCACTTTTCTGTATACCTTGGACATGGTGCGCCTTGCAATGCGCTCGGACAGCTCTGCGCCCTTCCTGCACACTTCCTTCAGGTATTCCTTGTCTGCAGATATGCGGGCAAACTCATCACGCACAGGCTGCAGATGGTCTGCCACAGCCTCGCCTACTGCCAGCTTGAAATCGCCGTAGCCGTGACCCTCGAACTCACGCTCGATGTCCTCGTAGCTCTTTCCCGTAACGCAGGAGTATATGGTCATAAGGTTGTTGATGCCGTCCTTGCCCTGTGCATAGCGCACGCAGGTCTCGCTGTCGGTGACAGCTCTCTTGAACTTGCGGATGATGGTGTCCTTGTCCTCTAAGATGAATATGGTGGCATTCACGTTCTCATCGGATTTTGACATCTTGGAGAAGGGATCCTGCAGGCTCATTATCCTTGCCCCCACCTCACCGATGTAGGGCTCGGGGAGCTTGAAGGTGTCCCCGTACTTCATATTGAAGCGCTGTGCTATGTCACGGGTGAGCTCCAGGTGCTGCTTCTGATCCGCACCCACGGGCACAAGGTCGCTCTGATACAGCAAAATGTCCCCTGCCATGAGCACGGGGTAGGTGAAAAGCCCCGCATTTATGTCGTCAGGGTGCTTTTCGGACTTTGCCTTGAACTGTGTCATGCGGGACAGCTCCCCGAACTGTGCGGAGCAGGAGAGAACCCAGTTGAGCTCCGCATGGCAGCGGTTCTGGCTCTGGACGAAGAGCACGCTCTTGTCAGGGTCGATGCCGCAGGCTAAAAGCAGCGCCACCGCATCCATGGTGTTCTTCCTCAGTGCCGCAGGCTCCTGTCTGACGGTTATGGCGTGCATATTTGCTATCATGTAGATGCAGTTGTAGTCCTCCTGCAGCTGTCTCCAGTTCTTGACAGCGCCTATGTAGTTGCCCAGAGTAAATGTGCCTGTGGGCTGTATGCCGGAGAGTATTACCTTCTTGTCTGTTTTTTCCATTGTTACCATCCTTTTTATGCTGATATTCTGCAGGTCATTCCTTCACGAAGGTGGAGGGCTCGGGGTTCTCATCAAAGGCATTGTCTGTCCAGAGGAGCTTGGTGCCCTCGTCGTTCATGCTAAGCACTCCCGATACCGTCCTTTCCTCGGTAACGGTGTCGTTGCCCTCCTCGTCAAAGAGGAGGTTCCTGTATATGCCGTCTGAATAGGTGAGATCCCCTGTGTCGCTGTTGTAGACTGCATCTATGTCCCATGCGGACATCTCCGCCGCAGAGGAGCTCCAGTTGCACTGGATGTGGTAGCCGCTGCCGTTCTCCGTGATTGTCATATACCCTCTGCCGGCAATCTCCTCATAGAAATTGCCGATGTATACGCTGCCGCCCTCGTCTATGGTCTCATCCGGGACCTCGTTCTCATCGGGAGCCCCCGTGTCATCGCCGTACAGGTCGTCATCCACCCTGTCCCACAGGTCAACGCCGCCGTTGCCCGCATCAAACTGTGTCACATAGTCGCTGCCGTCGTTTATGAAGCTGTATGCGGCCGCACCGCTGCCGTCCATGAGCGCATAGTACCACAGCACAGTGCCCCCTATCTCGTCGGAGCTTTCGCCTACGGTGCCCTCGCTTAGCACGTTCCCCTCCTCGTCAAAGGAGCGCCATGTGCCATCTGTCTTTATCTCCAGCCTTTCACCGTTCACCTGGCTCTTAAATACGCCTGTTATTGCAGAGATATTAAAGGCAGGCTTGTCGGTGCCGTCGGACAGGCTCGTGTCCGTGGTATCGGCTGCGGCTGACTGTGAAGTCTCTGCCTGCTGTGAGGTGGCATCATCTGCCTGTGTGACAGTGGTGTCCGACATGGTGGGTATCTCCCCTGTGGGGGTCTCATCCACCTTTGAACAGCCTGCGACGGCTGCTATGAGAAGTGCCGCCATAAGTGCCATTGTTTTCTTCATTGTGCATCTTCCTTTGTGTATCAGTCATCTGAGGAGAGCAGACGCTCCTCCAGCCGTCCGCATATGGTTTTCAGCGCCTTTATGCGGGCATATTTCTTGTCATTGCCCTCGATTATCGTCCAGGGGGCAAAGTCCGTGGAGGTAAGGGCTGTCATCCGGTCAACAGCCTTTTCGTACTCATCCCACTTTTCACGGTTACGCCAGTCCTCATCGGTTATCTTCCACTGCTTTGAGGGGGTGTTCTCACGCTCCTTGAAACGGCGGTACTGCTCCTCCTTGTCAATGTTTATCCAGAACTTTATCACCACAGCCCCCCAGCGGTCAAGCTGTGCTTCAAACTCGTTTATCTCCCTGTATGCCATGTCCGCACGCTCTGCGGGAGTGATGTGCTCTATTGGCTCCACCATGACACGGCCGTACCAGGTGCGGTCGAATATGGTAAAGTGGCCGTCCTTTTCAACCCGTTTCCAGAAGCGCCACAGATAGTGCCTTGCAAGCTCGGAGGGCTCCGGGGCGGCTATGGGCTTTACCTCGTAGCCTCTCGGGTCAAGGGCTGATGCCACACGCTTTATGTTGCCCCCCTTGCCTCCTGCGTCCCAGCCCTCATAGGCTATTACAACGGGTATCTTCCGCTGGTAGCAGCGGCTCTGCAGTTCAAAGAGCATATTCTGGTATTTTTCCAGCTTGGCGGCATATTCCTCATCCGTGAGAGACTTGTCCATGTCCACATCACAAAGCCTCTTCACCGGGTGCATCTTAAATGTGACCGGGGCATACTCCGTCACAGGGAACATGGGAGAGGGCACATACCTCTCACCCTGCTTTATGGCGGCACAGGCAGCCTTTATGCTCTCTGTCACTGTCTTCATTATGGCATACTGTGAGCCCTTTTTGTCATTGGCAGCTATCACATTCCAGGGGGCAAAGGAGGTGTTGGTGCGGGTAAGGGTCTTGTCATAGCATTTCAGGTACTTGTCGTACTTTTTGTTGTTCTCAAGGTCAAGGTCATTCATACGCCACCGTGTTATCTCCGAGGACATGAGCTTTTTAAGGCGGCGCTCCTGCTCGTCCCTGTCAATGTGCAGGAACAGCTTTATCAGCAGGTATCCGTCGTCTGTGAGCTGCCGCTCGAAGGTGTTTATGTCTTCTATGCGCTGCTTGTACTCACTCTTGTCAAGCTCTCCCTTCATGTAGCCGTTTATGGTGTCACGGTACCAGCTGCCGTCTAAGATGAGGAAATTGCCCTTTGCGGGGAGCCTGAGCCAGAAGCGGTGCATCCAGGGCATCCTGCGCTCCGTGTCGTTTGCGTCCCTGATGGATTCCACATTGTAGAAACGGGGATCCATGTACTTTATGAGCTTTGCTATCTGGGAGCCCTTTCCCGCCGCTGACCAGCCGTCAATGGTGATGATGACAGGCAGCTTGTGCTCCTTTGCAGCATTGGCAAGGGTGATAAGCTCCTCCCGCATGGCGGAAAGCTCTTCATCGGTCTCGGAACCTTTGGTTTTTTTCTGCTGTATCTGCTCTAACATAGTGACACCCCCTGATAGAATACTTTTGTTTTCAGCTCTTATCGAGCATTCATGACCTGCCCGCAATGGAACAAGAGGTTAGAGGTTAGACAAGCTGACAACGAGCTGTCAGCTTATCAGCTCTTATCTGCAAAAGGGAAATCAAGCAGCCTTCCCCATCCCCAAACTGTACACTAACCTTGCGAAGAAATGCAAGCGGAGCGGGCAAAGAGAAAGTCAAGCAATCAACTCATCGTCCAACCCTGCAAGCGGAGCGGGCAAAGAGGAAATAAACCTGCCCGATCTCCATCACCCAACTGTACACTGTACATTGTACACTGTACACAGCTGCCCATTATTCATTCTTTTACTACTCTGTGGTATACCTTCTTGCCCTTGCGGATGATGATGCTGTCGCTTACTGTGATGATGGCAGAGGGGTTTATCACCTTGCTGTCATCTATGCTGACGCCCCCCTGTGTAACAAGGCGCCTTGCCTCGCCCTTGGAGGGAGCAAGACCTGTCTTTACCATAAGGTCAAGGATGTTGATGCCCTCAGCAGCTTCCTCTGCGGTAAGGGCAGTGGTGGGCATATCCGCAGTGTCCTTTGCGCCGCCGAAAAGGCTCTTTGCAGCTTCAAGGCACTTGTCTGCCTCCTCTTTGCCGTGTACAAGGGCGGTAAGCTCGTATGCAAGGCGCTCCTTGGCGGTGTTGAGGGCTGCCCCTTCAAGGGTGCGCTCCATTTCCTCTATCTCCTCTATGGGGATGAATGTAAGCAGCTTCAGGCACTTGATAACGTCCCCGTCACCCACGTTGCGCCAGTACTGGAAGAAATCGTAGGGGGAGGTCTTCTCCGGGTCGAGCCATACGGCGCCCTTTTCCGTCTTGCCCATCTTCTTCCCCTCGGAGTTGGTGAGGAGGGTGATGGTCATGGCATGGGCATCCTTGCCCAGCTTCTTGCGGATAAGCTCGGTGCCGGAGAGCATATTCGCCCACTGGTCGTCTCCGCCGAACTGCATATTGCAGCCGTATTTCTGGTACAGCATATAGAAGTCGTAGGACTGCATTATCATGTAGTTGAATTCCAGGAAGGTGAGACCTCTCTCCCAGCGCTGCTTGTAGCACTCAAAGGAGAGCATCTTGTTCACGGAGAAGCAGGCACCTACCTCACGCAGAACGTCGATGTAATTGAGGTTCAGCAGCCAGTCCCCGTTGTCCACCATCATGGCCTTGCCCTCGCCG
>DGXE01000032.1 GCA_002395525.1 Ruminococcus sp. UBA4240 | reverse complement strand
GCTTGTTAAAAGCAAGCTTTGAATCATACGGTGAAAAGCAAGCCGCCAATTCTCAGTCAGGGCGTTTATATGCATTCTGCATTCTTAATTCTGCATTATACATTACTAAGTTTGTGCATATAAACGAAATGCAGAAAAGCATATTGACAGACGGCGGGTTTTGTGATAAAATATTTCAGTCGAAAGACGGCTATCATATTCTGAAGACAGCAGGTGTGAGAGCAGAGGATGCAGTGGCACACAGGGTACATGGTACTTTGGGGTGTACGATACAGCCTTTGCGGCACGTAAATCCTGCCGAGGAAAGATCGCTGTACGTTTTAGGATGTACCGACCCTTTCCTTTGGATTGGGTCTTTCTTTTTCTTCAAGGGATAGCATCATTTTTTACGGAGGTGAAAAATATGCCGAGCGCACAGGCACTTGAATCCAAGAAGGCAAGGGTATCCGAGGTTGCAGAGCTCTTAAAGAATGCCAATGCAGGCGTTCTTGTTGACTACAAGGGCATCACCGTTGAAGAGGATACCAAGCTCAGAAAGGAGCTCAGGGAGGCTGACATCAAGTACTTCGTTGAGAAGAACACTCTCATCAAGAGAGCACTTGCAGAGGCAGGCATCGAAGGTCTTGACGGTGTCCTGGAGGGCACTACCGCCATTGCACTTTCCTCAGGCGATGAGACAGCACCCGCACGTATTCTGGGCAAGTTTGCAGAAAAGAGCGAGGATAAGTTCTTCCTCAAGGCAGGTTTCATCGGAAGCGAAGTTTACGATCAGGCAGGGGTCAACGCCCTTTCCAAGATCCCTTCCAGAGAGACCCTTCTGGCACAGCTCGTCGGCTCTCTCCAGGGTCCCATGCAGAAGCTGGCCGCTACACTTTCCGCTCTCAAGGACAAGAAGGAGAGCGAAGCAGCGTAAGCTGCACACTGAATGCTGCATAGCAGCGTAAACTATCAGAAAAGGAGTAATTAACATGGCATCTGAAAAGATCACAGCTATGATCGAAGAGATAAAGACTCTCTCCGTTCTCGAACTCGCAGAACTCGTTGACGCTATCCAGGAGGAATTCGGCGTTACAGCAGTAGTAGCAGCAGCAGGCCCTGCAGGCGCAGCTCCCGCTGAGGCTGAGAAGACTGAATTTGATGTTGTTCTCGTATCCTTTGGCGATGCTAAGATGAACGTTATCAAGGCTGTCAAGGACGCTTGCGGTCTCTCCCTCAAGGAAGCTAAGGAAGCTGTTGAGGCTGCTCCCAAGGCTCTCAAGGAAGGCGCATCCAAGGCTGAGGCTGAAGAGCTCAAGGCTAAGCTTGAAGCAGCAGGCGCTACTATCGAACTCAAGTAAGTCCGGTACATACAAAAACATCCGCTCTTTCCGTTTGGAAAGGGCGGATTTTTGTTAGGGCTTAAGGGGATAGGAGTCAGACAAAGTAAGAGTAGGGGAGTTGGGCAAACTCCCCGTCTATAGTCTCTAACCCCTAACTTCTGATCCCCATTAGTCTCTCTATGTCTTCTCTGCTTGCCAGCCCCTCGGAAAATGCTGTTGCGCCCCCGGCGGCTGTGCCTAAGCGGAGGGCGTGATCATAGCCCCGTGATATGCCTGCTATAAAGCCTGCCAGCATGGAATCCCCGGCACCTGCGGAGTTGACGGGCGTGCCCTTGTGGGCGGCGGCTCTGTGTACCCCGCCCTGCTCATCAAGGAGCAGTGCCCCCTTTTCCGCCATGGAGACAAGCACGTTGCGGGCACCTTTTTCCTGAAGTTTTGCGGCATATTCTGCCGCCTCCTCCGTGGTGATGCTCTCTCTGCCGAACAGGGCGGCAAGCTCCGCATCGTTTGGCTTTATGAGCCAGGGGCGGCAGGGCAGCACGTTGAGCAGGAGCTGTCCTGAGGCATCCACTGCCGTGCGTATGTCACGCTTTGCAAGGCGCATGAGTATCCGCTCGTATATGTCCGCATCCACACCGGCTGGGATGCTCCCCGCAAGCACGATGGTATCCCCGTCCTCAAGGGTGTCAAGGCTTTCAAGCAGCATATCAAGGTGACGCTTGTCTATCTCGGGACCTCTGCCGTTGAGCTCTGTTTCTTTCTCTGCCTTTATCTTTACATTTATGCGGGAAAAGCCGCTGTCAAGGTGGATAAAGCGGGTATCAAGCCCCGCCTCACGGAGCCCCTGCTCTATGGCGGCGCCTGTAAAGCCTGCGGCAAAGCCCATTGCCACAGAGGGCACCCCCAGCTCATGCAGCACCCGTGAAACGTTTATCCCCTTGCCCCCGAAGAATATGCTCTCCTTTGATGCACGGGCTATGCCGTCCGCTCCGAATCCGTCGGTGTGTACCACGTAATCCACGGCGGGGTTGAATGTGACTGTATATATCATGTTATCGCTCCTGTATCAGGTGGCAGGGGAGGGTATCCTGTTGAGGGTGCTCTTTCCTATATCCTCAAGGAATGCGGAGAGGAACAGGAGGGGCGTTGAGAAGTGGAGCCCCGGCTCGTTGGTGGAAATGCTGTAAATGCTGTCGATATAGCAGCAGGCGGGAGGGGTGTCCTCCTTGATGTTCCACTTTGAGAAGGCATCCGGGCGCAGAGTGTTGGCGCCGCTTATGACCATGCCCTCGATGCATTCGTCCTGGGAAAGGGAAGCGGAGAGGCGGTGACAGGGATTGTGGCAGAAGCCGTGTTCATTCCCTGTGATGAATGCCTTGCCGTTGGGATTTGACCCCAGCAGATAGCAGATGTGATCCAGTGTCGAGCGCAGATGGCGCTCATCCCCGGTAATAAGGTAGGCAAGGGCATTGGTACGGGCATTGCACAGCAGCCTGAAATTGGTGCCGAAGGAGTAGCCCCCTCCGACTGCCGCCGAGCAGCGGTATCCGTTGGCTGCCTGGGCTGTGTAGATGACATTTGCCCTTTCTGTTATGCGCCGCCTTATAAGGGCATCCACAACACGCTTGCGGGGCCTGTCCGTCAGCAGGTAGGAAAGTGCCGCAAAGCCGCCGCAGTGGGAATCTCCGAAGCCCCAGAAGCGGGAGGTAAGGCAGCGCTTTTCGATTATGGTGGAAAACAGCTCATCCCCCGTGAGGGAGTACATTTCGCACACTGCCCACATGAATTCCGTTTCCTTGGCGTATACATCGTCATCATGCCCCCCCTGTGAGGAGCAGTAGTAGTTGAATTCCGGCAGGCGGGTAACGTATATCCAGCTTTTCATGGCGGCACGGGACAGATTTCTTGCAAAGGCACGGTCGGAAGGGTCATCGCTTTTGAAGAACATCACCGAGCCCAGTGCGGCAAGACTGCACATACGAAGTGCGGCGGTGCAGGTCTTTTCCCCCAGAAAGAAGGGCTCCCTGTCCGCTTCGGGGCGCATGGTGCGCAGAGGACCTGATACCGCATTGGTATGCACATCGGAGTACACGCCCCCGTCAGTGTCCTGCATCTTCATCATGAATTCAAGGCCCCAGCGTATCTCCGCAAGGATATCCGCCTTTTCCGTATCGTCAAGGTTGTCCCCGAAGAGCCGCAGGGTATACAGCAGATCCGCAACGATAAGGGAGGTGAAAGAGATATCCCTCTCATATCCCCCCATAGTGTGCCAGCCGCCGCTCACATCAACGGTTTTGCCGTCAGGGGCATGGCATTCCCTGTGGCAGGCGGGGTGGGCGAACACCCCTGAAGTGCTGTCAAAGTCAAAGCCGCAGCGGTTGAGGTACAGACTGCGCAGCACCTTCTTCCGAATGCCGCTGTAGGGCTTTTCGGATATGGTAAAGGAGCCGGAGCGCCTGTATCCGGATTTGATGTAGTATTTGCCGGGGGTGTTGAAGTGGGAGATATCCGCAATGCGCACGATATCCCCGGAATCCTTGTCTGTAATGGGCTCCCCGAAATTCCCCGAAAAGACCGTGCTGCGGCTGACGGTGTCCACAAGCTGGAAGGTCTTCCCCGCCACAGTGCAGGGGATAGCCTTCGGAACACCGGTCATATAGCCCAGCCGGTTGATGTAGAATTTATTCTTCATTGTCGTTCTCTGATCTATATACAGCCGGCGCTGCCCGAGGGAAAGTATCCGTACAGGCGTACAGGGCACACCGGCAGCCTTGTAAACTGCTTACCATATATTTTAATCCGAAAACGTTTTAGTTTTGCTAATGTTTAGTGTATGCATTTTTAAATATCATACTATCAAGGCTGAATAAAATATGAACGTTAAGGGTGAGTATAGTAATAAGTAACAAGCAATAGGTATAAGTTATAAGTAATAGGTATTGGATGACTGGTTCAGGATAGCCACCCCGCCGCCCTATTTTTTTGTTGACAAAGGGGGATAATTATGCTATTATATTCTGTGTATCTGAACACACAGCGCAGGGCATCTGTGACCCTTGCGTGTATTCATCCGGGGGGTGTCAGCAATGAGCGACAAACTGAGATTATACGGTTTCAACAACCTTACCAAGACCCTGAGCTTCAATATTTACGATGTGTGCTATGCCAAGAGCCAGAGAGAGCAGCAGGACTACCTGAAATATATAGATGAACAGTACAATTCCGACCGTCTTACCAAGATACTCTGTGACGTTACGGATATGATAGGCGCCCATGTGCTCAACATCTCCAAGCAGGACTACGAGCCCCAGGGGGCTTCGGTGACACTGCTCATCTCCGAGGAGCATCAGACCGAGGGGGAGGGCGTCCGCAGCGTCAGAGGCATACCCGTACAGAGCACGGAGATCGCAGGGCATCTTGACAAGAGCCACCTTACGGTGCACACCTACCCCGAGTTCCACCCGGACAACGCCATAACCACCTTCAGAGTGGATATCGACGTATCCACCTGCGGGGAGATAACCCCCCTTAAATCCCTTGATTACCTCATCGGCTCCTTTGATTCGGACATAATCACCATAGACTACCGTGTAAGGGGCTTCACCCGTGACGAGGGCGGCAGGAAGCTGTTTATCGACCACGATATAACCAGCATACAGAACTACATCGACAAGGGCACTCTTGAACGCTACGATGCCCTTGACATCAACGTATATCAGGCGAATATCTTCCACACCCGCATGATGATAAAGGACATCATCCTGCAAAACTACCTGTTCAACACGGATATATACGAGCTTGCTCCCAAGCGCAGGCTGGAGATAAACGACTCTCTCCGCCGGGAGATGATAGAGATATTCAGCGGCATGAACATCTACTGAGAGAAGCAAGAAGCAAGACGCAAGAGGCAAGACAAGCTGTTGATGACTTTATGGCTTTATTCCTCTGCATCTGCAAAAACGCAGCTTTTGCAGCGATATAGGCAATAAGCTCTCGTCTCTTTGCCGGCTTTTCCTGCTTCTTGCCTCTAAATATCTTGCTTCCAGTCGGGGTGATCATATGAATCAGCTAAATGCGCCCATATATGAGGCGCTTGTAAAATACAACGAGAACAGGGTGGTTCCCTTTGATGTGCCGGGGCATAAGCACGGCAAGGGCAACCCTGTTCTGACACAGTTTCTTGGGCAGACCTGCATGAATGTGGATGTCAATTCCATGAAGCCCCTTGATAATCTGTGCCACCCCGTAAGCGTCATAAGGCAGGCAGAGCAGCTTGCAGCCGAGGCTTTCGGTGCGGGGCACTGCTTTTTTATGGTAAACGGCACCACCTCCTCCGTGCAGTCCATGATACTGTCGGTGTGCAAGGAGGGGGACAAGATAATCATGCCCCGCAATGTCCACCGCAGCGCCATAAACGCCCTTATCATCAGCGGCGTGATACCCGTATACGTTGATCCGGGTGTGAACAGGCACCTTGGCATACCTCTTGGCATGAGCGTCAAGAACGTGGAGGCTGCCATCAGGGAAAACCCTGATGCAAAGGCGGTGTTTGTCAACAACCCCACCTACTACGGAATCTGCTCCGACCTGCGCAGCATCACCGCCCTTGCCCACTCACACGGCATGAAGGTGCTTGTGGACGAGGCTCACGGCACACATCTCTACTTCGGGGACAATATGCCTGTGAATGCAATGGCGGCAGGGGCTGATATGGCGGCTGTCTCCATGCATAAGACAGGGGGCTCCCTTACCCAGTCCAGCTTTCTGCTGGTAGGAAAGGATTCCGGGCTGACGGAGGGCCATGTAAGGGCTGTCATCAACCTTACCCAGACCACATCAGGCTCCTATCTGCTGCTCAGCTCCCTTGACATATCAAGGCAGTACTACGCCCTTCAGGGGAAGGATCTGTGCGCCCATATGCTCAGGAATGCGGACTATGCCCGCAACGAGATAAACCGCATAGGGGGCTACTACGCCTATGCTGACGAGCTTGTGAACGGGGACGACATATTCGCCTTTGACCGCACCAAGCTGTCCGTATACACCCGTGACATAGGGCTTGCGGGGATAGAGGTCTATGATATGCTCCGTGACCTCTACGACATACAGATGGAGCTCGGTGACATAGGCAATGTGCTTGCCATAATGTCCCCCGGGGACAGGTGGAAGGACATAGAGCGCCTTGTATCCGCTCTTGCGGAGATAAAGCGCCGCTATTCGGATGCATCCATGGCATCCATCGACCATGAGTACATAAATCCCCAGATAAAGGTATCTCCCAAAGCCGCATTCTACGGCGAGCAGGAGGTGCTGCCCATAATGGAGAGTGCAGGGCGCATATCCTGCGAGTTTGTCATGTGCTATCCTCCCGGCATACCTATAATCGCACCGGGGGAGCTTCTCACCCCGGAAATACTGGAGAACATAGATTTCAGCAAGAAGCGTGGCTGCTTTATGACCGGCACGGAGGATATGAAGATAGAGTATATAAGGGTATTGAAATGAATAATTATTATTCCGTTGAGCTTTTCGCAGGTGCGGGGGGATTGGCGTTAGGTCTTGAAGAAGCAGGCTTTCATCATCTCGGTCTTGTGGAATTTGATCGGGCTGCTGCACAAACATTGATCACCAATCGTCCTGAATGGAATGTTCTGTGTGAGGATGTTGAAGAAGTAGCCAAAAGGGATCTGGAAAAAGAGTTCAATATAAAAAAGGGCGAGCTTGATCTGCTTTCCGGCGGTGCACCGTGCCAGTCATTCAGTTATGCTGGCAAAAGGCTTGGGCTTAACGATGTACGAGGTACTATGTTTTTCCACTATGCCACCTTTCTGCATAAGCTGCAACCCAAAATGTTCCTTTTTGAAAACGTCAGAGGTTTGTTGACCCACGACTCAGGCAGAACATATAAAACTATCTGTGATATATTTGAAGATGAGGGATACTCTGTATCGCACAAGGTACTTAATGCATGGGATTACGGAGTGCCCCAAAAGAGGGAACGGCTCATCACTGTAGGTATACGAAATGACCTGGTAAAAAGCATTACATACCAATTCCCCAAAGAACATTCCTATAAGCCTGTGATCAAAGATATAAAGCTTGATACTGATCCGCCGGCAGATGAATGTGTCAGATACTCAGAGTACAAGGAAAAGGTCTTTTCACTTGTCCCTGCCGGAGGTTATTGGCGTGATATTGATCCCGGCGTGGCAAAAGAATATATGAAGACCTGCTGGGATATGGGCGGTGGAAGAACCGGGATATTAAGGCGAATCGGTCTGAATGAACCGTGTCTGACAGTGCTTACTAATCCGGGGATGAAGCAGACTGACCGCTGCCACCCAATCGAGGTAAGACCGTTTTCCTATAGAGAAAATGCACGAATACAAACATTTCCGGATGAATGGGTGTTTTGCGGCAAATTGTCTGAAAAATACAAACAAGTGGGAAATGCGGTACCTGTAAATCTTGCAAAGGATATAGGTGTGTCTATCATTTCAGCCTTGAGCGGAGAAACCGAGGTGAACAATAATAATTATGTACAGCTTACCTTTTATTAAAGAATCAGACTTTAAGGAACACGTTAAGACCACGCTTGCTTCTTACAGCAGAAGCATGGGATCTATTGATCTTGAAAAATTCAACTCGAATGTAGTCGATCCGATCAAGCTTCTTTTTGACAAAAGTATGTTCAGAATGTCATATGAAGAGCTGATAAAACAGGAGATACACAGGCAGAGGGACAAGTCAAATACAAACTCTATCGGCTATTTTCATCAGAATATATTCAAATATATAGATAAATGTACTGTTCCGCACAGCGGATGGGATGTTATATTTGACAACAAAGTCTACATTGAGATGAAGAACAAGCACAATACCATGAATTCCTCATCATCCCAGAAAACATTTATGCGAATGCAAAATCATATTCTGAAAAATCCGGATGCTTACTGCTATCTTGTAGAGGTAATAGCCAAAAGATCGCAGAATATTGTTTGGAAATGCTCGCTTGATGGGGTCTTATGTGAACATGAGCATATAAGAAGAGTTTCAATTGACAGGTTTTACGCTGAGGTAACAGGTATCGAAAACGCCTTTTATATGATGTGTATGCAATTGCCGGAAACAATCAACGAGCTTATAAATGAAAAAGCCGCTGACATTATACAGAAAGATACCGTTATTTATGAATTGCAGCAAAGGAACCCCGACTTACTAAAAGCATTGTATCTTCTTGCTTTTGAAACATATGAAGGCTTTTCAGAGTTGAATTGATTTGCAGAAAGGGTGCTATATGGAATTCTGGTACAGTGAAAATCATACAAAGGATGCGAAAATGTCCATCCGTGTGGACAGGCAGCTTTACAGCGGGCAGAGCGAATTCCAGCGCATAGACGTGTTCGAGAGCCCGGAGTTCGGCCGCTTCCTCACCCTTGACGGCATTATGATGCTTACGGAAAAGGATGAATTCATATATCACGAGATGATAGTCCATGTGCCTATGGCATCCCTTCCCGATGCCCGCAATATCCTCGTGATAGGCGCAGGCGACGGGGGTACGGTAAGGGAGCTGTGCCGCTATGACACGGTGGAGAACATCGACATGGTGGAGATAGATGAACAGGTGGTGGATGTGTGCAGGGAGTATCTGCCCCAGACCGCATCAGCTCTGGGTGACCCCAGGGTGCATCTGTTCTTTGAGGACGGGCTGCGATTTGTACGTCATCCGGAGGACGAATATGACCTTATCATCGTGGACAGCACCGACCCCTTCGGCCCCGGGGAGGGGCTTTTCACAGGGGAGTTCTACGGCAACTGCTACAAGGCGCTGAAAAGCGAGGGGGTGCTGGTAAATCAGCATGAGAGCCCCTACTATCCCGATGATGCAAAGGCCATGCAGAGGGCACACAAGCGCATAGTCCAGTCCTTTGACAGGGCGTGGGTGTATCAGGCGCATATCCCCACATACCCCTCCGGGCACTGGCTTTTCGGCTTTGCCTCAAAGGGGACGGATCCCATGGCTGTGGATGCAGATCGCTGGAACAGCCTTGGCATAAGGACACGCTACTACAACACCGACCTGCACAAAGGGGCATTTGCCCTGCCCAACTACGTAAAGGAGCTGCTGGACAATGCAACCTGAGATAAAGGCATTCATAGGCTGCGATACACCATTTGAGGAGGCTGATGCCGTTATATTCGGCGCACCCTTTGACAGCACCACATCATTCCGCCCCGGTACACGCTTCGGCCCCGGAGCCATACGAAATGAGTCCTTCGGGATAGAGACCTATTCCCCCTATCAGGATAAGTGTCTGTGCGATCTGAGGGTGTTCGACGCAGGGGATCTGGAGCTGCGCTTCGGCTCCCCGGAGAGTGCCCTTGCAGATATAGAGGAAACGGCGGCACACATTCTTGACGCAAGGAAAAAGCCTGTTCTCCTGGGGGGAGAGCACCTTGTCACTCTGGGTGCCTTCAGGGCTGCGGCAAAGCGCTTTCCCGACGTGTGCCTGATACAGTTTGATGCCCATACAGATCTGCGTGATGACTACCTGGGGGAGCCTCTCTCTCACGCCTGTGTCGTCCGCCGTTGTCACGATATCATCGGTGACAAAAGGATATTCCAGTTCGGCATAAGAAGCGGAGAAGGCTATGAATTCGCCTTTGCAAGGGAGCACAACTACATATGGCCCACGACTGTAAAGGGCGTGGACTTTGCAGGGGTAAAGGAGGCTGTAAGGCTCATAGGCGACAGACCCGTATATCTCACCATAGACCTTGATGTTCTGGATCCCGGCATATTCTGCGGCACGGGCACTCCCGAGGCGGGGGGCTGCACCTTCAATCAGCTCCTTGAAGCCATAATGGAGCTTTCCTCCCTTAATATCGTTGCCGCCGATATGAACGAGCTTTCACCCCACTACGACCAGAGCGGCGCATCCACCGCCATAGCCTGCAAGCTGCTGAGAGAGCTGCTTTTATCTGTATGCAGGACAAGCTGACACGCAGGATAAGAAGGATAGACCGTGCCCTGTGCATAACGGCTGCCGCTGCCGGGGCAGTGTTTTTAGCCCTTGCGGCGGCAAGTTTTCCTCTTGTCTCCGTCCGCTATGAGGTGCATACAGACAAGGTGACAAAGCCTTTCCGCATAGTGCAGATATCCGATCTCCATTCCTGTGCCTACGGTGAGGACATGGGGGAACTGGTTGCGCTCATAGACGAGGCAAAGCCCGATGCCATAGCCCTTACGGGGGATATATACGACGACAAGCTGGACAACTCCAACACCCGCACCCTTTTGTCACAGATAGGAAACAGATATACCTGCTGCTATGTGGCAGGGAACCACGAGTGGAACGAGGGGGCGGACTGGGCGCAGATACGGGAGGATGCCCGCTCCATGGGCGTGCAGGTACTGGAGGGGGAAAACATCACCATAGGTGAGGTCACACTCTGCGGCAGCTGTATCACCGACGACAGCGACACATGGGTGGACGCTGTGCGCCGATGTGCAAAGGGCACCGGGGACGACACCTTCAATGTGCTGCTTGTCCACTTCCCCGAAAGCATAGATTACTACCGGGCGTTCAAGACATTTGACCTTATCCTGTGCGGCCATGCCCACGGGGGGCAGTGGCGGCTGCCCTGGACACAGAACGGGCTTTTTACCGGCTCTCAGGGCTTTTTCCCCAAGCTGTCCGGAGGGCGCTTTGACTACGATGACACCACCCTCATTATAAGCAGGGGGCTGTCCCGGGTAAAGGAACCCCTCCCCCGCATATTCAACAATCCCGAATTTGTTGTTATTGACATTATCCCCGAATAATGCACGGTGAACGGCGGACGTTGTGCGAGTGTACACTGTACATCAGCCGCCAAACACAAAAAAGCATATCTTTTTTGTATTCTGCATTACATTACTAAAGAGTATGGTTTTTTCACAGTTATCCTTTTTGTATCTGTTTCTGCCTGTGGTGATGCTGCTGTATTTTTTTGCATCCGACAGAGCGAGAAATGTAATGATCCTTGTAACGGGACTTCTCTTCTATGCGTGGGGGGAGCCCTTTTATGTGGTGGTAATGCTCATATCCACCCTTATAGACTATACCGCCGGCCGCCTTATGGACAGATACGACGACAGGGACGACCTGAGACGAGTATTCCTGCTGGTGTCGGTGTGTATGAACGTGGGGCTGCTTGCAGCATTCAAATACAGCGACTTCATCTTTGACAATATAAATGCCCTTTTCGGCTCAGATTATACAAATCCCGTGCTGCTGCTGAACAAAGCCATAAACAGGATTGCCCCCTTCGGCCTTAACGAGCGCAGGGTGGAGCTGCCCATAGGCATTTCCTTTTTCACCTTCCAGTCCATGTCATACACAATAGACCTTTACAGGCGTGAGATCAAGGTTCAGAGGAGCTTTGTGAAGTTTGCGGGCTTCGTGTCCCTGTTCCCCCAGATAGTGGCAGGACCCATAGTGCGCTATGCGGACGTGGCAAAGGAGCTTGATCACCGCACGGTCAGCACGGCTGGGGTGTCGCAGGGCTTTGAGCGCTTTGCAAAGGGGCTTGCCAAGAAGGTGCTCCTTGCCAACAGTATCGGCACTGTGTGGGCGCAGATAAAGGACACCCCCTTTGAGGAGCTTTCAGCCGTGAGCGCATGGATGGGGATATTAGCCTTCACCTTCCAGATATACTACGATTTTTCCGGCTATTCGGACATGGCTGTGGGTCTGGGGCGGATGCTGGGCTTTACCTTCCCGGAGAACTTCGATCACCCCTATGTTTCAACATCCGTCACACAGTTCTGGCGGCGCTGGCACATGACTTTGGGCGGGTGGTTTCGCAGCTATGTGTACATCCCCCTTGGGGGCAACAGGTGCAGCACAGGGCGCAATATTTTCAACCTGCTGGTGGTGTGGGGGCTTACAGGCCTGTGGCACGGTGCAAGCTGGAACTTTGTGCTGTGGGGGCTGTACTTCGGTGTGCTGCTCATCATGGAGAAATACGTCCTCAAGGACATCCTCCCAAAAATACCCGCCTTTGTCAGGCGTGTGGTGACATTCCTGCTGGTGGTCATGGGCTGGGTGCTCTTTGATACCGAGAGCCTCGGGGCGGCAGGGAGCTTTTTCAGAGCCATGTTCGGGGCAAACGGTCTTATTTCGGAGGATACGGGCTATCTTCTCCGCACATCCGCATTTATATTCCTGATATGCATACTGCTGTGCGGCACTCTTCACACAAGGCTCATCACATCCGTAAGGGGCTTTGTCTCCCGCAAAGTGTCCCCCAAGGGGATGATAATAGCCCGCACTGCGGCTGTTACCGTGCTTGAGGCGGCGGCGGTGATCCTCTGCACCTCGTATATCATAGGCTCCTCCTACAATCCCTTCCTGTATTTCAGGTTCTAAAAGAGGCAAGAAGATAATGAAAAAGACATCCGGGAAAAAGACAAAGGCGCTGTGCGATCTTGTGAACGTTGTCACGGTTTTTGCGCTGCTCTTCGGCATGACCATCGCCACTTCCGCCGCACCCAAGGTGAAATTCTCGGAAAATCAGAACCGCTACCTTGCGGATCCCCCGAGGCTCACCTTCAAAAGGTATTTCAGCGGTGCCTTCACCGATGATGCGGAGAACTACATCTCTGATCACTTCATATTCCACGACGGCTTTGTGGCAATGCGCACAAGGCTTGATATGCTCCAGGGTCACAGCGATGTGAACGGTGTGTATATCCTTGAAAACAGGCTGGTTGAAAAGATAGCTCCCCCGGATGACAGCGTGACGGAAAAGAGCATTGCTGCCATAAACGCCGTTGCGGCAGGGACAAACACCCCCTGCTACATCATGCTCGTCCCCACACAGGCGCAGATATACTCAGGCGAGCTGCCCTCCGATGCGCCAAACCCGGATCAGAAGCAGTATATAGACGATGTGTACGCCCGAATCGAGGGTATAGGCACCATAGATGTGTACTCCCCCCTGTCGGCGGCATCAAATGAGTACATTTACTATCGCAATGACCATCACTGGACCACACAGGGGGCGTATATCGCCTATGCCACCGCAGGGCGGAGGCTGGGCTACGAGCCCTTTCCGGCGGCAGGGTTTGACATTGACCACAGCCCGGAGGATTTCAGGGGCACCTTCTACTCAAAGACACTGTATCCGGACATCCCTGCGGACAGGCTTGATCTGTACCTGCACCCGGCGCAGGAAAAGTGTACCCTTGATGTGTACGGGGATGTGAGCGCAGAGCCCACAGTCCATGAGGGGCTGTATTTCCGTGAGTTCCTCTCCCGCAAGGACAAGTACAGCACATTCCTTGGCACGAATCAGCCCAAGATCACCATACACACGGGCAATGAGGGAGGGAAGCTCCTTATATTCAAGGACTCCTACGCCCACTGCCTGGTGCCCTTCCTTGCTGCACATTACAGCGAGATAACCATAGCGGACAGCCGTTATGTGCAGCTTCCCTACCGTGACTATGCCGACCCGGACGACTACGATCAGGTGCTTTTCCTGTACAATGTATCCACATTCATGGACGGCATAAGGATAGTGTGAGCTATTTGTGTCCAAAATCTGAAATTTTACAATGCACCCTTGTAATGGGTGCATTTTTGTGGTATAATAAAAAAACTATCTGTTAATTATTTTACTATCAGTTATAAACGCAACGAATGATGATGAGATGTAGAAGAAAGGAGAGATATTGATGGCATCACATTACAGCTTTTCACAGGTAACCCCCCGGATCGAGCAGCTTGCTGCAATGTGTACGGAGAACTGCTCCATTGATCCGGAGCTTTACAGCAAATACGAGGTAAAAAGAGGCCTGCGTGACATCAACGGCAAGGGCGTTCTTGCGGGTCTTACGGAAATATCCGAGATAATATCCTACATCGTTGAGGACAACGAGATGATCCCCTGCGAGGGGCGGCTCTACTACCGGGGCTACAACATAAACGACCTGGTGCAGGGCTTTCAGGATGATGACAGGTTCGGCTTTGAGGAGACGGTGTATCTGCTGCTGTTCGGGCGGCTCCCGTCATCAAAGGATCTGGAGGAATTCTGCGCTCTGCTTGCGGATTACCGCAGGCTCCCCACTGCCTTTGTGCGGGACATCATGCTCAAATCCCCCAGCAACGACGTTATGAACAACATCTCACGAGGGGTGCTCACCCTGTTCTCCTATGATGACTACCCCAACGACACATCCATCCCCAATGTGCTAAGGCAGTCACTGGAGCTTATCGCCCTCATGCCCCTTATCTCTGTGTACGGATATCAGGCAAAGCGCTATCTCAAGGATGATGACAGCCTTATCATCCACAAGCCCCTGCCGGAATACTCCACCGCACAGAACATACTCCACATCCTGCGCCCTGATTCCTCATTCACAGACCTGGAGGCAAAGGTGCTTGATATGTGTCTGGTGCTCCATGCGGAGCACGGCGGCGGCAACAACTCCACCTTCACCACCCATGTGGTCACCTCCTCCGGCACGGATACCTATTCTGCCATTGCGGCGGCGCTGGGCTCCCTCAAGGGTCCCAAGCACGGCGGCGCAAATGTGAAAGTATCGGGTATGTTCGAGGACATTAAGGAAAATGTGAAAGACTGGGAGGACGAGGAGGAGGTAGCCTCATATCTGCTGAAGCTCCTGCGCAGGGAGGCATTCGACAGATCGGGCCTTATCTACGGCATGGGTCATGCGGTGTACTCCATATCCGACCCGAGAGCCAACATCCTCCGCTCCTGCGTGGACAGACTTGCACATGAAAAGGGAATGGAAAGAGAGCTGCACCTGTACAACCTTGTGGAGAAGACAGCACCCCAGGTCATCGGGAAGGAAAGGCACATATACAAGGGCGTTTCCGCCAATGTGGACTTCTACAGCGGCTTTGTGTACAGTATGCTGGATCTCCCCCCGGAGCTGTATACACCCCTGTTTGCCATTGCAAGGATAGCGGGCTGGTCGGCTCACCGCATAGAGGAGCTCACCAACGCCGGCAAGATAATCCGCCCCGCATACAAGAGCGTTGCAAGGCACAACACCTATAAGAAGATGAATGAAAGATAATGAGAAATGCCGGCAGCAATGACCGGCATTTTCCTTCTCAGCAGAAAAATCATTTCTTGTTTGGCGAAAAAAAGATTGACATCTGCAATTTTGTATGGTATGATGAGGTAAAATAAATTCCAAGGGAGGCACCCATATGAAATTTGGTGAAAAGTTAAAGAAGAAGCGCAAGGAGGCACAGCTGACCCAGGCGGAGCTTGCAGGCAAGATAGGCGTTACCTTCCGCACTATCATCAATTATGAGAACAACAACATCTATCCCCGCAACCGTGAAATATACCAGAAGCTTGCGGATGTGTTCGATGTGGATGTGAATTACTTCCTCACCGAGGATGAGGAGTTCGTCACAGAGGCAAGGGAGAAGTACGGCGCAAACGGCATGACCCAGGCGCAGCAGATACTTGCCCAGGCGACGGCTCTCTTTGCAGGGGGCGAGATGTCCGAGGATGACAAGGATTACCTTGTGCGTGCCCTCCAGGATGCCTACTGGACAGCTAAGGAAAACAACAAGAAGTTCGGCCGCAGGCACTGAGTGACAAACGGCGTCTTACGGCTTTGACGGTTTATGAGGACATGGAATGGAAAATTGCATATATAATAGTATAATAACGGATGTGGGCAGGCTGGTAAGGCGCTTTGGCACCAGAGATCCGCTGATAATTGCGGAGGCTCTGGGCATTGATCTGGAATTCAGGCAGCTTGGGAATATCAAGGGGATGTATGCAAATGTGCTGAACAATCCCTTCATATTCCTAAACGAAAGGCTTGACGACGTGGGGGCAAAGATAGTGTGCGCCCACGAGCTGGGTCATCACCGTATGCAGGGGAAGAGCGTGAGAATGGCGCAGACCTTCTCCGATATGGACTTTGTGGGGCTCAACAACGACCGCTTTGAGTATGAGGCGAACCTGTTCTGTGCAGAGCTTACCATCCCCGATGATGAGATAGAGGACTGCATATACAGGGGATACACCTCATACGAGTGTGCCCGTGCTTTGTACACTGACCCTGCCCTTGTGGCGCTGAAGCTGGAGCTGCTGCGGCACAAGGGGAACACGGAGCTCAACCGTGTGGACTACAACAGGGATTTTCTGAAATAGGATTGCTATGTCTGTTATAAGGATAACCGATATCAAGGATGAAAGAGTAAAGCTGTTCGTTTCCATGACGGAGGCGCAGCTCAGGAACCGCCTTGAGCCCGAGAAGGGGATATTCATTGCGGAAAGTGCAAAGGTGATAAGAACAGCCCTTGAAAAAGGGCTTGTTCCTGTTTCTATGCTTATGCCGGAGCGCCACGCCGGGGGCGAGGCGGCGGACATCATAGCCGCCTGTCCGGATGTGCCTGTCTACACCGCCTCCGAGGAGATACTGCGGGAGATAGCGGGCTTTAACGTGACCCGGGGGGTGCTGTGCGCCATGCGCCGCCCCGCTCCCCTCTCCCTGGAGGAGGTTTGTGCCGGGGAGCTGATAGTCATATGTCAGGGCATTTGGGATGCCTCCAACATGGGGGCGATAATCCGCTCTGCCGCCGCACTTGGGGCAGATGGGCTCCTATTTGCCTCCGACTGCTCCGATCCCCTCAACCGCCGCACCGTCCGTGTCAGCATGGGCACTGTGTTTCAGCTCCCTTGGGCGATCCTTGGCGGTGACACTGCGGATGAGATACGCCGCATAAATGAAATGGGCTTTGCCACAGCCGCCATGACCCTTTCCCCGGACAGCATCACCCTTGATGCCTTTGCATCTAAACAGCATGACCGCATCGCTCTTGTAATGGGCAACGAGGGTCACGGTCTCCCGGATGATGTTGCCTATGCCTGCACCCACCGTGTAAAGATACCCATGTATCACGGGGTGGACTCCCTTAATGTGGCGGCGGCGTGCGCAGTGGCGGTGTACACGTTAGAAGCAAGAGGCAAGAAGCAAGAGGCAAGATAGACTGACGGAGAATTGGGGGCTTTCGCCCCCTTTGCAGTTAGTTAATAGCTAATAGTGAATAGCTGCGGGAGCTTACGGCTTGTTGTCCTCTTGCCTGCAAAAAGCTTCGCTTTTGCGGCTTACAGAGGGAAAGAGCTCCGTTTCTCCGTCAGCTTGTCTTGCTTCTTGCTTCTAACTTCTTGCTTCTATTTAGGGGAACGAGCTCCCAATTTTCCGTCAGCTTGTCTTGCTTCTTGCCTCTAACTTCTTGCTTCTATATTGCAAAACGGTAACAGCCCCTGTGAAAAACGGCATAAAACCGCCCTTTGCGATTGTAAAAATAGCATAAATGGCGGTAAATATGGTCACAATTCGGTTACAATGCAAAAAAAGGCTTGACAGCCGAGTTCTTTTGTGGTATTATAGGGACACTCACACGGAACCACCCACCATCTCACGGCGGAGAATGTGATAAAAATGTGCATAAAAGATAAAATTCCTGAGTGAAAATTGTCGTATATGTGCATTGACACCATTCGATTTCGGTGGTAAAATGTGACTATGGTGTAAAAAGGGCTTGCAGGGCTTTTTGTGCACCGATCATTCGTGAATTTCCATTTTTGGAAATATAAAAAAAGAAAAACAAAACAAGGAGGAATTCATCATGAAGATGAAGAAGACTGTTGCCGGTGTTCTCGCTGGCGCTATGGCCGTATCTGCAATGGCCGCTGTTGTATCCGCTGATCAGGATACTATTTCTCTCACCTATGACCTCAAGTACTATGAGGAAGTTGTAGTACCCGGCAAGGTAACCGTTAAGGCTACTCTCCCTGTATCTACAAAGAATGCTTACACATTCACTAACATGAATGAAAAGGGCGACCTTCACTTCGAGCTCACCAAGACCGGTGGTATGTGGGCTTACAACCAGGGCTTTGATTCTGCTACCGTATCTTTCGGCGCTCTGAACGTTCAGTCCCCTGAGTCCCCTAAGGCTATCACTCCTATCACTGTAGCTGCTGACTACGGCTCTGAGACAGGCTTCCACATGGCTTACTCCACCACTACCGCTGTTCCTACTACCGGCGCACAGCTCGAGCCCTTCAACAAGCAGACTCTTGAGACCGGTACAAGAGGCGGTGCAGACTACACCTTCAACTCTATCACCATCACTGCTGTATTCAAGGCTGCAAGCACCGTTCATGAGCCTACTGCTGAGACCTTCGCGGCTGCTCTCATCGGCAAGAGCACTCTTGATGTTGACAACGCTTCCTGGAGATATGAGTGGGACGACGCTGTAAGATCTACTTCTGTAGCAATCTATCGTGACTGGGATGTAAATTCCTTCCTGCAGAACGATGATGGCACTCAGGCATTCGCTTCCATCAACCCCAAGGATGTTTCCTTCGCAGGCGGTGAGAAGACTGAGGTTATCTATCCTTTCAGAACTCAGCTCAATCCTTCTTCCTATCAGACCGGCGCTGGCGCTACTCTGAGATCCAACGATGTTATCTTCGCTCTCTCTGACAGAAAGTCCGAGGGCAACAGATACAACAACCCTGTAGCAGTTATCAACGATGCTATCGCTAACGGCAAGAATGTAACCTTCACATTCACTGCTTTCAGTGATTATGTTGTAACTACCAACTCTCTCCTCGTTAAGCATGAGGCTGGTCAGCCCTACATCGACGGCGACAAGAAGTATGCAGTTGGTGCAGCTATCGGCTACAACGCTACCGGTTATGAGTGGAACAACGGCACTTACACTCAGCACCTCTATGGTACTGACAACGTAACCTACACCACTCCTTACGGCCCTGTTGGTGAGGTTCAGTACAGCGCTTACAAGGCAGCTGGTTCCTATGACTACTATGGTTCTTACAGCTCTGCTTGGGCAGTAAACCTCCTCACCGGTGGTCTTACTATCAACAACGAGCTCACCATGCAGCTCAACGACACTGACAAGTTCATGTGGGGCGAGAACACCCTTACATTTGACTGGGATACCATCACTGAGGATGGCAAGATCACAAATGCTAAGCAGTTCCTCACTTCTATGCTCCTCTACACTCCTACCGACTGGTACTGGGATAACCTCCAGGTAACCGTTGTTGAGGGTTCCGAGGATGTAGCAGCTGCTGAGGGCCTCGAGGATGATGGCCTTGAGCTCGACGACGAGGAAGTTGTTGAAGAGGTTGAGGACGTCGAGGAAGTTGAAGATGTTGAAGAGCCTGTTGAAGAGGTTGAAGAGCCTGCAGTTGAGGAAGTAGTTGAAGAGGCTGCTCCTGTAGAGGTTGCTCCTTCTCCTAAGACCGGCAACGCTCCTGTAGCTCTCGCAGTTATCCCTGTAGCTCTTGCTGCAGCAGCTGTAGTAGCTAAGAAGAGAGGCTAAGTCTTAACAAGACTTGACGTCGAAAGACAATAACGCATTGCCCCTGCGGTTCGCCGCAGGGGCTTTTGTCATATATATGCAAAATCGCCGCCCCCCTTTATATCATTCGCCAAATTATTATGATATTTTGGTGAAATGTGGGATATTTTGTGGCATAATATTGTATTATAGATAGCAGTTAATTATCTCCACTACACAAACGCAAGCAAGACATTTCATGCTATCATAGGGGTGTGTTTATGAAAGGAAAAAGGATAACAGCGGCGCTGTGCGCCATATGCATGACTATGCTGACCGCCTGCGGCGGCGCATCACACGAGAATGCCGCCACTTCTCCCGCCGGGGCTGTGGAAACTGCGGCTGCGGCAGGGGATGCATCAGGGGAGGCTCCCGCATATGAGGCTGCCCCCTCCGGAGATGCTGAATATGCTCCCCGTGAGGAAGCAGCCGGGGATAAGGCTGAGACCCATGTGGAGACCTATGCAACAACTGTTGCCGCTGCCACGGCGGTGGATGATTCACCCGAAGCAGACGGGGCATGGGAGATAGAAAGCTACGACGAGGTTGCGGACGTTGACGATATGCCGGAGGAAACCCTGGCAGAAGCAGGCAATTCCCAGATACAGGCGGGGCAGCTTACCGCCGGGGAATGGAACGACAACGAAAACTGGGGCTTTTTCATCAACCTGTGCAACAACGGGCTGATACAGTACCCCGCCTACGGCATCGACCCCAGATTCCGCACGGCAGTGACTGTAAACGACACAAGCGGAGCACCGGTTGTGAATGCAAGGGTCACTCTCTTTGACGAGCAGTATCCGTCATGGACGGCTGTCACCGACAAGCAGGGGATAGTGTATCTCTTCGGCAAGGGGGACAACCTGCAGATCACAAGCGGGGATGTGACCCGCTTCTACCGCATAAGCCCAGCACAGGAGCCTACGGTCAACGAACCGGTCGTTACCACCGCCCCTGTGGAGGAGCAGCCTGTTGAAACAGAGCGCACCACAGTACACGATGCGGCTGTTATCGTGCTGCGCCGCAGTGCAGCCGAGCTTTTAGGGCAGGATGCGGCAGATCTCCTCTTCGGCAAGGCGGAAGAGACACCTGTGGAGGAAACTCCCGCCATGGCACAGGTTGCAGAGGAGTTCCGTCAGTCAGAGAGCGGATTTGTCTCCAATGAGGTGGAGATAACCTTTGACGGCAGCGGAGCAGCATATGATGAGATGCAGATAATGTTCATCGTGGACACCACAGGCTCCATGGGGGATGAGCTGGCATTTTTGCAGAGCGAGTTCACCGCCATTGCCCAGACTGTGGGCACGGATAACGTAAGCTACTCCGTCAACTTCTACAAGGACGAGGGCGACCCCTATGTCACCAAGACCAACGGCTTCTCCGGCGACATCAACGAAATAAGCAAAAAGCTCAATTCAGAGGTGGCATCCGGGGGCGGGGACACTCCCGAGGCGGTATCCGAGATACTGGATGAGTGTATGCACTCCCAGGAATGGCGGGAAGATACGGTAAAGCTGGCATTTCTCATATTCGATGCGCCCCCCCATTCCGGGAAACAGTCATTTGACACTCTGGAGAGCGCAATGAAGGCCGCATCAGCACAGGGCATAAGGGTGATACCTGTTGTCTCCTCCAACACGGAGAGGGAGACGGAGCTTTTCGGCAGGGGGCTTGCCATATTCACCGGGGGATCATATGTGTTCCTCACCGATGATTCCGGCATCGGGGACAGCCACTTAGAGCCTGTCATCGGCCACTACGAGGTGGAAAGCCTTTATTCCCTCATCATAAGGCTCATAGAAGAGTATAGACAGTAAAAATACATATTAGTTGATGACCGGAGATGATATTATGATCGTAACTACTGCTGAATTTCAGACAAATTTTAATAATTATCTTGCTGTGCTGGCGAATGAGGATATTGTTCTGACAAGGGACGGGGAAGCCGTAGCCGTTGTTGCAAAGCCGAAGGTGTCTGCCGTTGATTCCATCAGGGGCATACTTAAGGGAGCTAACGACGTTGATATGAAAGCTATTCGTGAAGAGAGGCTGGCTTCTACAATGGTCATGAAGTCGTAACTACCGGAAACTTACATATGATACGAAAAACGGAACAGGCAGATACCGGGGTGTAATCACCGTTGGTATCTGCCTGCTCTGCTTAAAGGAAAAGTATGAAAACAGAAGAAATCACAGGTATTTTACAAGCTCATCCCTGACAGGGGACATATGGTCATCTATTATGCCGAAGTCCTTGCCCTTGTAGTTCCATGCGGCTCTGCCGATGTTGTGGCGCTCAAAGACTGCGTTTATGACCTTGAACCATTTAAGGGCATCCTCCGGGTCTGCAATGTCGATAACACCGTATTCACCGCAGTAAAGCCCGGTGTTCTCCTTTTCTGCCTTTTCAATGGCGCTTGCAAAAAGCTGTTCAAAGCTGTCCTCGGTGATGTTTGCCTCATCAAAGGAAATGCGCTCGGCAGGGTCTATCATATCCGTCCACGTTGCCCCCTGATGGGTGAATTTAAGGGGATCGTAGCAGTGGAAGTTGTAGAAGGTGTTCTCATCATAGGGAGAGGAAAGATCCTTTACAGCCGAGGCGCTGTTGTTCCAGTAGCTGCCCACAAGCACGGGGACAGTCTTTGCATAGCGGCGGACAGCGGCAATGCACTCATTTGCACATTCGTTCCACACGGTGATGTACTTCTGATCCGTCACCTCATTTAAAAGCTCAAAGGCAATGCTGCCGTCATATTTTGCAAAGTGCCGGGCTATCTGCTCCCACAGGGCGATAAAGCGGTCACGGTAGGCTCTTTCCTCGAAGAAGCCTGTTTCGTTCTCGCCGTTGTCAAAGGAGAAGCCGGCGGTCTTGTGCAGGTCGATGATGATGTTAAGGCCGTTGGCGATGGCGGTCTTAACAGCCGTTTCCACCCGTGCAAAGCCCTCGTTGTCGCAGGAGCCGTCGGGCTTTTCAAGTATGTTGTAGTCAATGGGGAGCCTTACGTGATCCAAGCCCCATGATGCTATGCGGGCAAAATCTGCGGGAGTGATGTAGCTGTCAAGTGTCTCCTTGCTGTAATCGCACTGGGAAAACCAGCCGCCAAGGTCAACGCCTCTCTTGAATCCCTTTAATTCTTTCATGGGTGATCCTCCTGTCGGGGAATGTAGCTTATAGTTTTATACTACGCTGCGTTGTGGATGATTGTACCACTAAAAGGGGAAAGTATATATAAAATGTTTGTCCTAAGTATCATGATCTTGCTATCACTTCGCTCCTGCGGTAGTATTTTTCACGGTAGCGGTTGGGGGTCATGCCTGTGTGCTTCTTGAATATGCTGATAAAGTGGCTGTGGGAGGAAAATGCCAGCACATTGGCAATATGGGAGGCAGAGTAGTCTGTAAAGCGGAGCATATTTTCAGCCGCCTCCACACGCTTCTGCATGATGTATTCGCTGACGGTGACACCCGTTATTTTGTGGAACAGCCTTGATATGTAGGACACGCTGAGCCCCGTATGCTCTGCCAAGTCCTCCGTGGTGATCCTTTCGTGCAGGTGGTCGTAGATATAGTCCATTGCCATTGCCACAGGCTTTGAGTATATCCTTTCTTTGAGGTGAGCCTTCATCTTGCCTGTAAAGTCGAATATGGCTTCCCTGTGGATGTCACGGAGCTGCTTTTCCGTCACTGCCTTGTCTGCCATGTTGATGTACAGGTCGCTGAGGGTGTATGCCTTTTCGCTCTCCATGCCCCCCTCGATGCAGTACCGTGTGATAAGGGCAATGGTGACAATAAGATGATACCGCAGGTGGCGGATGCGGTCAACGGAGAGCTTACCCACATTCCCGTAGGCAAGGGGGGTCATAGTGCGGCGCACATTCTCAATATCACCCTTTTTAACATAGTCGTAGAACTCAAATTCCTTTTCTATGGGGTCGTGGACGATGGAGTATTCACGGTTGATATACTGCTGTACCCCAAGCTCATGCTCTTTCATGGCTCCTCCTTGGGCAGATGTTTTTGGTTGCTATGATAATTATAGCATGGTGTTCCCACTTTTGTCAACAAAATTCTGATATTAATGACAAGATTTTTATATTCAAATCTCCGTTGTTTGTGATAGGATAAATTCAATAAAATCCCCCCCGCCAACAAGGAGATGTATTATGAAAAATATCAAAAGGACAGCGGCAATGCTGGCAGCAATTGCCGTTATAGGAACAGCCTGTTCATCAGCCAACACCGCTTCCACTGACACCACAGCGGCTACAACAACTACCGCCGCTACCGAGCCCAAGGTGCTCAATGAAGAGGATGCCAAGGCCGTAGGTGAGATCGACATGGGCGAAGAGGAAAACACCAATGTGGGCACTGTAAAGTGGCTCTCATTCTGGGATCTGAACCCTGCCAACGGCAAGCCCAAGTCCGTGGAGCTGGAGCTTTTTGAAACAAAGTACGGCGGCAAGATAGAGTATATCCCCACCACCTATGAGACCCGCTATTCCGACCTGTCAGTACAGGTGCTTGGAGGCACATCCCCCGACCTTTTCCCCGCAGCAGACCTTGACACCTTCCCCGGAAAGGCAATAGCGGGAATGTTCGATCCCTTTGATGATTATCTGGATTTCAACACCGATGAGTGGACCGTAGGCGCAAAGAAGCTCTCCGATATGCATATGCTGGGGGGCAAGCACTATGTGAGCGTGGTTTCCACCGATGCGGGCTGCGTGATGATCTACAACCGCAAGGTAGTGGAGGAGAACGGCCTTGAGGATCCCGCTGACCTGCTGGAGCAGGGGAAGTGGGACTGGAACACCTTCAAGCAGATGTGCATGGACTTCTCCGACCCCGACAACGGCAAGTACGGCTTTGACGGCTGGTGGTTCGAGATAAACTTCCTGCTCACCACAGGCACACCTGTCATGGATGTGCGTGACGGCAGGATCGTAAGCCACCTTATGAGCGATGAGATGGAGCGTGCAGAGAACTTCATGCTGGATCTCAACCGCAATCAGCTGCCCCTCCCCAAGGCGGAGTTCAGCTGGGTGGAGCAGCCCCAGAGAGTGTCCGAGGGTCTGACACTGTTCTATCCCTGCGGCATTTGGGCACTGTATGAGACGGATCTGTCCAACTTCGGGGAGCAGGGGGATATAATGTTCGTTCCCATGCCCCGTGATCCAAGTGCGGATGCATATTATCTTCCCTCCGGCGTTGATGCCTATGCCCTGTGCAAGGCGGCTCCCAATCCCGAGGGCGCAGCGGCGTTCATGAGATGCAAGCTGGCAGCAGTAAAGGATCCCACAGGTCAGGAGATAGCCGAAAAGCAGTACCGTGAGGACTATGGATGGACTGATGACATGGTGGATATGTGGTACAAGACAAAGGAGCTTACCAACGAGAACCCTGTGATAGACTTCTATGCAGGCGTATCCTCCGATGTGTATGACCTTGTTCACAACCCCATCAAGGATGCCTCCTACAACGGCAAGGAATGGTCCACCACCCGTGATGAGATAAGCGGCGCAGTAGACGGCCTCATCAGTGAGATAAACGATCAGATAGCAGAAAACTTCGGCTGATAACCGTTTCACACATTAACAGCAGCCCCTCCCTGCATGGGAGGGGATCGCTGTATGCTGAGGAGACCATCTGCTTTTGTAAACATTTTTTAAAAACCCTTGACAAAGCTCCAAATTTGGGGTATAATATCTATTGTTCTTTTGATGTGCGGATATGGCGGAATAGGCAGACGCGCTAGATTCAGGTTCTAGTCGGGGCGACTCGGTGCAGGTTCAACTCCTGTTATCCGCACCAATTCATGGCATTTTGTGAAACTTCACAGAATGCCATTTTTCTTTGTCCCTGCGGCGTTTGATGAACCTTTTTGCTTTTTGTCAGGTTTCATCAAGTGATGTTATATTTCGTCTTTTTCGGGGCATTTTTGCGAGGTTGGCATTAATTGGTAGTAAATGGTAGTGAAGGATGGTGATAACATACTTGATTTTCTGTTACAGATATGGTATAATGTGAAAAAGAGAAACGGATCGGAGGTGATCGTATGTGTAACACAAGCCAGGCTGTACAGATCCTCGCAGAAGCATATTTTCTGTGCGGACAGATCTTCGGAGACAGGCTCCGGGATGCATATCTCTACGGTTCTTACGCACGGGGTGATTATGATGACGAAAGCGATGTGGATATACTTATAACAGTTGATATGAGCGCAGAAGAGCTTGCCGGCATCAGGCAGAGGATATCTTCTGTCAGCAGCACTCTGAGCCTTGAACACGATGTTACCGTATCGATAACCGCCAAGCCTGCCGAGCAGTTCATAAGATATGCAGATATTCTTCCGTACTATAGAAATGTTCTGAGTGAGGGGATACGCTATGCAGGCTGATGATATAAAAGCTTTGTCCAAACTCAGGATGGAACACGCTTTCGAGTGCCTTGAAACAGCCAGACAGATAATGGCGCTCGGAGACTATAAGGGCGCTGCAAATCGTTCCTATTACGCCGTTTTTCATGCTATGAGAGCAGTCCTCGCACTTGATATGATCGATAAGAAAAAGCACAGCGGGGTCATATCCGAGTTCAGACGGCTGTATGTCAAGACCGGGGTTTTTAGCAGAGAAATGTCGGACATCATATCAAATCTTTTTGATATTCGCACCGGCAGCGACTATGATGATTTCTTTATCATCGCAAAGGACGATGTTGAAAAACAAGTCGCCGATGCCGGGACGTTTGTTGAAAATGTAAAAAACTATCTGGATAAAAAAGCCGAAGAGCATTGAGTATCGGTTGACCATGCGAGTATTCCGTATACACACCGGAATGTGGCATTTTGTGAAAACTCACAGAATGCCATTTTGCTTTTCTGCTGCGCTGGTAACAATGAAACGATAAACTATTATACTTGACAAAGTATATACTATAGTATATACTAATATTGAAGGGAGTTGATCTTATGCTAACAGCTAAATTGTTCACAAACGGAAGCAGTCAGGCAGTGCGTTTACCTAAAGAAGTGCGATTTAAAGGTTCTGAGGTTTATGTTCAGAAAGTCGGTGATTCCTTAATGCTCGTTCCAAAAGACAGAGCGTGGGAAACATTCCTTGAAGGTGTAGGCAACTTTACCGATGATTATTTCGATATTGTGCAGTCACGGCATGAAGATGATCTCATCCAAGAGGAGAGAGAAATTCTATGAAGTATATGCTCGATACAAATATGTGTATATATGCTCAAAAAGGTCATGAGAGCGTTATTTCCAAGATAAGGGATAATTACCCGGACGGTATTGCGATCTCTGTAATTACTCTTGCCGAACTGGAATACGGAGTGAAAGCAAGTGCCGCTCCTGAGAAAAACGCTGTTTCTCTCATGAAGTTTCTGTCCATAGTCGATATACTTCCCTTTGACAGCGGTGCAGCTATGGAATACGGAAATATTCGTGCAGACCTTAAAAGGAAAGGTTCACCCATCGGAAATATGGATATGCTCATTTCTGCTCATGCCCTTTCGGAAGATCTGATCGTCGTTACACACAACACAAAAGAATTTGAACGTGTTGAGGGATTAAAAATTGAAGATTGGTATGAATAATGCCATCAGAGTGTGTCGGAAACGGCACACTTTTTTTGTTTTCCACTGATAACAGGTCTTGCCCTGAAAAGCTTTCTCCTCGACATCGGGTAAAACAGTTGTTTTCTTTTCGTTTACAGTAAAGGTCACTTCCTTGCCGCTTATAAGATTTGCAAGTTGATTGTCACCTTGCCTTAAACCTTTTCAAGGTTCATTCCGGCAGTACTATACAAACTTATGACAGCATCAAGGGCGCATACGCTGATGCTTAACTGTGAGGGATTAGCAAGAAAAAGGCGCAAACGCTGTGGTGCGTTTGCGCCCTGTGTTTTTGCTTTTGACCTGTGATCTGAGCCGTCAGCTTACTTGATGGTTATGGTAATCCTTGCGGACTGGCGGCACTTTGCCAGCTTGCCGTCCTTCTCGTATCTTACGTATATGGTGTAGGTGCCGGGCTTAAGCTTTGAAAGGTCAGCGGACTTCTCAGTCACTCTGTCAAAGCGCTTGAATGCCTTGGCACCCTTTGCACGGATGCTGATAACAAATCCGTCTGCGCCGTCCTTTGCCTCCCAGGTGAGGGTGGTGCCGTCAAGCTGTGCGTTCCAGGTCAGCATCTCAAGTGATTCGCTTGTGCCGGAAACAAGACCGGGTGCGCCGCCGGAGGCTGCCTTTGCAGTGCCGGAAATAACTATGGGAGCAGAAGGAGCAGGAACTATGGGTTCTTCCTCGGACTCTGCCTCTGCTATGGTGTAGGAAATGGTCGCTGTGTATTCGACATCATTATCATTAAAAATAACTTCTGCGGTATAGTCGCCGGCCTCTGTGGGGGCTTCCTCAAGCTCTGTGTCCCCGTCATAGTACACTATGGCATTCTGCCCTGCAAGCACAAACTCCTCCACTGTTTGGTAATCGCAAGAGCTGACAAACTCCTCGTCAATGCCTGAACACAGGATCGTTGCTTCCGGGCTGCCCTCGCCGCCTTCTGTGGTGAGGGTGGGAGCAACAAGGGTCATGGTCGCTGTGTAGGGAGGCTCTGTGCAGCCGGCTTTGTCGCAGTTTACTGTGATAGTATCACCATCTGCGGAGAACACATAGTTGTGGGTGTGGGTATACGTCAGCTCAAACTTGTAGGGATCAACCTCAGTTCCGGCACCGCTCTTGATCTTAAAGCCTGTGGGAGTATCAGAACCGGTTTTGTCGGCAGGCATCGTAATAAAAAGATTATATCCATCCAGCACAGACACGAAATACCACTGAGACCAGCCTGCACTATACATAGGTTCAGGCACAATACAGGTATCTCCTTGCCAAATACCAGTATTGTTAATTGCATCATCCCTACAAACCCATTTCCCGGCAAGATTGATGCTATCTCCTATCTGCCACTGAGTGACCTCCTTTGCCGCCGCCCTGAAGCTCAGCCCCTGTATGCACAGCACTGCCATGCACACGCATATGAGCATACTTATAAATCGGCTTGTTCTTGTTTTGGTCATATCCATTCCTTCTTTCTTATTTATAATATGGCAAAACGCCCATAACCCCTGTGCATCACACAGCGGTCACGGGCGCATAAGCCTTATTGAAGTCTCAAAAAGGGCGCAGTTATCCTGTTCTGTTTTGCTCTGTTCAAACCGAAGCACATAGCAGTCATGATGTCAAGCCCCTTCCGGAAAGTTTACAGATCCTTAGTGTATACAGTATAGCATATTTCAGACGATATTTCAACACATTTGTGGAATTTCATCAAATGCTATAAATTACAGAGTATAGAATTGTCTGTTATGTCAAAAGGCACAGAGTATGTCCTCTGTGCCTTTTTGCTGTTTACTGCTGAACAGGGGGCTGCTCACGGGAGCAGGCTGACGGAGCAGTAGATGTCTGTTTATTATGCTGCGGGTGCTATAAAGTCAAAGGTTATCTCAAAGGTGCTGATGGGGAGCTTGTCGCTCAGGGTCAGGGGTGAGGGTGTGGCCTGTGCCGCATCCTGACCGGGGGCTACTGCCGCATCGTCGGGGGCGGTCTTTACCCACTGATTGTAAAGGTTCACACGCTTGCACTTGCCGTCATCGGAGCAGGTGTAGGGCACGCCGTTCAGCTCTACCTCCTTGTCGTTTATCTTTACGCTCTTTATGTCGATGATGTATCCGGGATAGAGGGTCTCGCCGTTGGCAACGCCTATGGCGCAGAACTGTGTGCCCTTGGGCTTGCCTGCATCCGTGAAGTCAAGGGCAACGGTGTATTCGCCCTCCCCTGTGATAACGGGGTTTGTTGCCTTTATGCCGTCGGTGCAGTTGTTGGGGTCGAAGGTATCGCCTACGCTGTAGGAAATGCCCCAGTCACCGGACTGATACATTATCCATGCCTGTGCGGTGTTTTCATCGGGGGCTTCCACCATTTTCTCCGCATCACGAGCCTGTGCTTCCTCATATGCCTGTGCCTTGCCCTGCTCGGCTGCCTCCTGTATCTGCTCCTCGGTCATGGAGATAGCGGCTCTGCCGGCGTTGCTCCTCTCGTGGAAAAGCTCTGCCACGTTCTCATCGGGTATGGAGGCTCTCAGCTTGTTGTACAGGCTGTTGCAGTCCCAGAGTACGGGCACATAGTTGTAAAGGTCGCAGTTGTCAAGGAAATTGTTGAACCACAGATCCCAGTCGTTGGGAGGTGTGCTGCCATCGGTGAGCACGCCGTACTCGCCGATGATGACACCGTAGCCCTCATCGGTGAACTTGGTCATCTGTTCAAGGTCGCTGTTCATGGTGTCATACTGCTTTACGCTGCCCCAGTGGGATATGCTGCCGTTGAGGCAGTAGTCAGCGGGGGTGTAGTAGTGTACCGATACGAAGAGCTTGTTTTCTGAGGTGTCCTGAGGCATTTTCCAGGAGGACTTTACAGTGTGGCCTATGTCGGTGTTGTAGCCCGCTATGAGCAGGTATCTGTCCGCATTGTTGCCCCCTGTGGCACGCACGGTGTCCACAAAGGTCTGATTTATCTTATTGGCTGTTTCGTAGCACTCTGCGGTGGAAAGGGAGCCTGAGTCCTTGGCAACGTCCTTGTCGTTGAGGCGGTCGCCCAGCTCCTCGTTGGCGCTCTCAAAGATGAGGTTCTCGGGATAGTCCTTGTAGCGCTCGGCTATCTGTGTCCACATGGAGATGTACATTTCCATTGCCTTGTCACGGGTCTCTTCGGTGGCGGAGCCGAACATCCCCCACCAGGAGCCGTCCCAGTGGTCGTTGACGATGACGTACATATCCGCATTTATGGCGTAGTTGATGACTTCCTCTATCCTGTCCAGGAATGCGGGGTTTATGGTGTAGTCGCCGCTTTCGTAGTCCATGCCGTTTGTCCACGCCACAGGGACACGGACTGTATCGAAGCCTGCTGCCTTCATGCCGGTGACTATCTCCTGAGTAGTGTTGGGCTGCCCCCACAGGCGCTCAAAGGTCTTGGGGTCGGTGTCCCATGAGTAGCTGTTGTGGCCGTATGCCTCGTGGGTGTTGCCGAGGTTGATGCCGTTGCCCATCTTCTTGGACAGCTCCAGTGCGGTAAGTGAGAAATCCCCCTCCCGCTTGTTGGCGGAAAAGTCCATGACCTCCGGGGCAGTGGTCTCTGCTGCGGCGGTCTCCTCACCGGCAGTGGTCACTGCTGCTGTTTCCTCCGTGGCGGAGGTCTCCTCTGCTGCCTGTGTTGTCTCTGCGGGGGCTGTGGTGTCTGCGGGGGTGTCATTCCCCTTGCAGCCCGCCAGCACCGACAGGGAAATTACAGCTGCCGCCAGTGCGGCAAGTGTGCGTTTTGCTGTTGTTTTCATAACTTCTCCTTTTCTTCTGAAAAAATGATGCGGCTGATACCGCTATTTTCCTCCAAAAAATGTATATATCACTCCGTACACCTCACGTATAAGGCAGGAGGGAAGATACAAGGGGCTTGTGCGGCAGGATACCGACCATGCCTTTATCCCTGCCCGTTCTGCAAGCATGGATGCCCGCAGCTGATGATATTCCGAGGTGATGATGACAGCCTCGCCCGGGAGTCCCCTTTCATCCAGCAATAGCTTTGAGTTCACAAGGTTCTCCCATGTGGAGGTGGACCTGTCTTCTGTTGCTATCCTGTCCGGGTCTGCACCCATTTCAATGAGCACATCTTTCATCATAGCCGCTTCGGACACAGGCTCATCATCGCCCTGTCCCCCGCTTGCAATGCATATCACGTCCGGGTTTTCCTCCATGTAGTTATATGCTGCCCGGCACCGCTGGCGCATCATCTCTGAGGGGGCGCCGTTCTTCATGCCGCAGCCCAAGAGTATCACCGTGCAGGGTGTGTCCGGGGGATCATCTGCGTGCTTTGCTATAAGGGCGAATATGATGACACATATTACAAGTGCGGCGGCAATAAGCGCTCCGGCGGCGATAAGGATGACCCTCCCGACCGCAGTGCCCCACATATGTGAGATACACTCACTCAGGGGCTTGCGGAAAAACACTCCGAGAGCCAGCGCCACGCATATGCCAAAACCTGTGATATTTCCCAGATTGGGGTGGGATACTATGGCTGTAAAGGCGAAGGCTGCCGCCCCTGCCAGCAGGAGCGCTTCAAAGCCTATGCATACGATACGGTTTATCATCATCATCCTTCCGGTGCCGCTGTTACACTACACTTCCGAATAGGTCATAGTCCACGACCTCATCCACATTCACATCCACAAAGTCACCCATAGTAAGGTGCCTGTCCGGACAGGTGAAGAACACCTTTCCGTCAATGTCGGGGGCATCTGCGGCGCTCCTGCCGAAGTAGCATTCACCGTAGCGGTCGTAGCCCTCCACGATGCATTTTATGGCAGTGCCCACAAGCTGTTCGTTCTTCTCGGTCATAATGAGCATCTGCTGCTCCATGATGATGTCATTGCGGCGCTCCTTGATGTCATCATCCACCTGATCGGGCATTGCAGCCGCCCTTGTCCCCTCCTCGGGGGAGAAGGAGAAGCAGCCCAGGCGGTCAAAGCGGATATCCGCCGCAAACTCGGCAAGGCGCTCAAAATCCTCTTCTGTTTCCCCGGGGAAGCCTGTCATAAGGGTGGTGCGCAGGGTGACACCGGGGATGCGCTCCCTTATGCGGGAGATAAGGGCTCTAAGGCTCTGCTCATCCCCTTTGCGCCCCATGCTTTCGAGTATATGCCCCACACAGTGCTGTATGGGCATTTCTATGTATTTTACTATCTTGTCCTCATCTGCTATTACATCCAGTATCTCATCGGTGATGCGCTCCGGGTACAGATACAGCACACGTATCCATTCAAGCCCCTCTATGGCGCATAGCTTTTTAAGCAGCTCAGGCAGCGCCTGTCTGCCGTATATATCCGTGCCGTACATGGTGGTGTCCTGTGCGATGACCACCAGCTCCTTCACTCCGTCTGCCGCAAGAGCCTTGCTCTCGGCAATAAGCTCCTCCATAGGCACGCTGCGGTACTTGCCCCTGATGGCGGGTATGGCGCAGAATGCGCAGCAGTTGGAGCAGCCCTCGGCAACCTTGAGGTAGGCGTAGTAGGGGAGGGTAGTCTGTATGCGCCCGCCTGTAAGGGGCAGCTCCAGTTTGCTGCCGCAGAGAAAGACCTGTTTCCCTGCCAGCACTTCCTCAACGATGTCGGCTATCTTGCTGTTGGAGCCTAAGCCCACCACCGCATCAGCCTCGGGTATCTCCTGCTGTATCTCGTCCTTGTAGCGCTGGGCAAGGCAGCCTGTTATGATTATTGCCTTTATGCGCCCTTCCTTTTTAAGTTCCGCAAATTCAAGTATGGTGTCGATGGCTTCCTGCTTGGCAGATTCGATGAATCCGCAGGTGTTTATGATACAGACATCCGCAAGTGCTGCATCCCCCACAAGGGTGTAGCCCCTTTCCTTCAGGGTGTACAGCATTCTTTCGGCATCTACCTGATTCTTTGAACAGCCCAGTGAGACCATACCCACACGGGCACTTTTATTTGATGACATCAGCTGACCTCCGTGTCACAGTATCGGGTGAACAGGGTGTTGTTCACTGTTATGATTATATAAAATTTTTGCCGTGTTGTCAATAGCTGGGCAGAGAAAACGAAAGCTGTCATATCCAAGGGGGGAGGTAATTCTTGACTTGAATATGAACATATGCTATAATTATGGTTAAAGGGGGCGGAGATACTGCCGCTTATGTTTAAAAAGAAAAGAGGAGAACAATGAACAGAAAACTTGTTTCCCGTACACTGGCTGCTGTTACCGCCGCCGCTATCGGTTTTTCCTTTGCGGCTGTCTCTGCCGAGGAGCTTTACGGCGCTACTCCAAAGGCATCTGACCGTGCCTATGTGATGATGTCTGAGGGGGTTTCGGCTCCGATGACCGAGAGCGAATACTGGACAGAGGCTTACTATGCCGACAGGGAGGAGAGCCCTGCCCTCACCGCAGCTCAGATAGAAAAGCTTAACCGTAAGAACAGACAGACCATCTCCTATAACGGCAAGACCTTTTCCATATTCAACCTGAAGTCCACAGTCAGCGGAAAGCTGGTAAAGAGCTTTGTGGACGTGGACACACCTTCCCCGGAGAACGGCTTTAAAAACGGCAAGCCCACCACACAGGAGTACTGGGATGAGCTCAAAGCCAACTGCAACGTTGAGGGCATCAAAAGCAAGGTGGATATACAGTTCGGCATATCCCTGAAAAGGGATGAGCTTTATACCTTCCCCTGTGAGGACTTCATCGGGGAGGATGAGGAGGATCGCTTCTACAATGTCATCACCATGTCGGAATTCATGCCCCTGCTGCCTCTGGTGGTGCTCCACGAGTCCGCAGACGGGGAGTGGTACTATGTGCTCTTTGAGGGCTTCGGGGGCTGGGTGCGCAAGGAGAACGTAGCCATCTGCAAGAGCAAGGAGGACTGGCTGAAGCGGGCTGACCCTGAGAATTTCCTTGTGGTGACGGGCAGGGAGCTTCGCATACAGGACGATGTGAACAATCCCCAGCTTTCCACAGAGGTTTTCCCCATGGGAACAAGGATACCCCTGTTAAAGACTTCCTCAAAGCGCAGATTTGTCAATGACAGAGAGGTGACCAACTGCTATGTGGTAAAGCTGCCCTACCGCAAGCATGACGGCACAGTTGAGGATCATTACTCCCTTGTTTCCATCAAGGAGGACGTACACAGGGGCTATGTCCCCTACACCTACGGCAATGTGGTAAGGCTTGGCATGAAGCTTTTGGGCGACCGCTACGGCTGGGGCGGGGCACAGCACTCCAACGACTGCTCCGGCATTATCCGTGAGATATACAACTGCTTCGGCATAAAGCTGCCCAGGGTGACCTGGCAGATAGCAGCCGCTTCATCCTCATCCACCACGGATCTTACGGAAATGACCCACGAGGAGCGGCTCGACTTTTTCAGGGAAATGCCCATCGGCAGCATAATCTTCTTCAAGGGGCACGTTATGCTCTACCTTGGCATGAAGGACGGGGATCCCTACTGCATAAGCGCTGTGGGCACCTACTGCGACAAGGAGGGCACCATGTACGATACCAACAGCGTCATCATCAGCAACATGAACACCACCTACCGTGCAAACGGTGACAGCTGGCTCGACAATGTTCAGTCCGTGATAATCATGTAAGAAAAAGGGTCAGAAAACCGGAGCGTGGTTTTCTGACCTTTTTTCTGCTATAATAACGCAGGATACGCAATATCCTTCACTACCTCACCTGCAATGAGCAGACCTGCCACGGAGGGGCAGAAGGCAAGGCTGCCGGGGACAGGTTTGCCCCCCTCGGTGTATTCCGTCTTTATGGGGGAAAGGGGTGCCTCGTCCGACCACACGACCTTGAGGGATCTTATCCCCCGCTTTTTAAGCTCCCTGCGCATGACCCGTGCAAGGGGGCATACGCTGGTATCGTATATGTCCGATATGCGAAAGCGGCTGCCGTCGGTCTTGTTCCCCGCCCCCATGCTGCTGATGACGGGTATCCCAAGGGATACTGCCCGCTCTATGATACACAGCTTTGCCGTTACGTTGTCCACCGCATCCACCACGTAGGAATACTCCTCAAAGGGGAAGGTGTCAATGTTTTCCGGGGTGACAAAGGTGTTGTACACATTCACCCTTGCCCCGGGGGAGATATCTGCTATGCGCTCCCCCATGACCTCTGTCTTGTACCGCCCTATGGTGCTGTGGAGGGCTATTATCTGTCGGTTGATGTTTGAGAGGGATACCGTGTCCATGTCCACAAGGTCAAGGGTGCCTGCCCCCGACCTTGCCAGTCCCTCGCATACGTATCCGCCCACGCCCCCTATGCCGAACACGGCGATCCGTGCCCTTTGAAGGCGCTCTACCCCTTCATCGCCGATGAGAAGGGCTGTTCTTGAAAATTGTTCTTCCATATACAGCAGCGGCAGCCGCAGGCTGCTGCATACTCCTTTTATATGATAGTGATCAGATGTCAGAAGCTGGAAACAGCGTAATGCACCAATAGAACAGATCAAGCAAGCTATTCTTTGTCACGCCCTCTAACCTCTAACCTCCAACCTCTCCCACATTTGAAGCGGCGCTGCCAAACACAAGCAACTCACGCTTGCAAAAAAGTCAATGTCATGCTATAACTTACAGCATATGTGCCCTGAGCTCCTCTGCACTCTTGGGTGAGAGGTATGCGGGGGGTACGTCGAATATGGTCTTGCAGCCTGTGTTCCCCTCGGAATTGAACCTGTATATAGCCCTTGCGAATGCCGCCAGAACCGATGAGGTGAACTCCGGGTTGGAATCCAGCTTCAGGGAGAACTCAACAACATGGTTCATGCCCCCTGCTGTCTTTCCTGTGCGGATAACTGAGCCCCCGTGGGGAATGCCCTTGTGGTCACGGTCAAGCTCCTCCTGTGAGATGAAGTGAACGGTGGTGTCATAGGGCTCAAAGTAGTTGGGCATGGTTTTTATCTCGTTTTCGATACGTGCCTTGTCTGCACCCTCCTTTGCTACCACGTAGCACTCACGGGTGTGCATCTGGCGGGCGGTGAACTCGGGGGTCTCACCGGCTCTTACCTTTGCCAGTGCCTCGGGCACAGGCACGGTGTACTGCCTTGCATCCGCAACGCCCTCTATGCGGCGGATGGCATCGGAATGACCCTGGGAAACGCCCCTGCCCCAGAAGGTGTAGCTGGCGCCCTCGGGCAGTACGGAATCGGAGATCACCCTTGCCAGGGAGAAAAGTCCCGGATCCCAGCCCACGGAGATGATGGCGGTGTGGCCGCTCTCCTTTGCAGCAGCATCGACGTTTGCAAAGTGCTGGGGCACCTTGGCGTGGGTGTCAAAGCTGTCAACCACGTTGAAGTACTTTGCAAGCTCGGGTGTCTGGGTGGGCAGGTCGTTGGCGCTGCCGCCGCAGATGATGAGCACATCTATCTCATCCTTGTGGGCTGCGGCATCGGAAAGGCTGTACACAGGCACGCCCTCGGTGAGTATTTTAAGTGAGGAGGGGTCACGTCTGGTAAATACAGCCGCAAGCTCCATATCCGGATTCTGTCTGACAGCAAGCTCCACGCCTCTGCCAAGGTTGCCGTAGCCTGAGATTCCTATTCTTATCATATCCATTACTCCTTGAATGCAAGATAATAGTTGCCATCTTGCAGAAATTGCATTGCTCTTCCAATTATATAACTTTTTTGTGGGAATGTCAATATGTTTGGGATAATTTTATTATCACTTTGACCTTAGAAGTGCAACTAATTTTTTTTATAAATTCAAAAATCCGTAGATTTCCCTTCCCGGCAAAAGAAATGTATATATCCGTTCATAAAAAAACCGTTGACAATACTTTCCCACATGATAAATGCCGGCTGTTTTTGTGGTACAATGTACACATTACAGTATGGAGGTAAACTATGGAAACCAAAGAGAAAAGTTTTTCCGTAAGGGATCTGACCCTTACGGCTATGATGGCGGCAATGCTTGCAGTGTGCTCCTGGATAAGCATACCCGTGCTCCAGATACCCGTAACGCTGCAGACCTTCGGGGTGGCATTTGCTCTGATACTGCTGGGAGGCAGGAACGGGCTTATGGCCATATGCGTATTTCTGGCGCTGGGGGCGGCAGGAGCGCCTGTGTTCTCAGGCTTCAAAGGTGGGCTGTCTGTGCTGGGGGGTCCTACCGGGGGCTATCTTGTGGGATTTGTGTTCATGGGGCTTGTGTATATCCTTGTGACCCATAAAAGGGAGAACAACAAGCTGTGGCAGGCTGTAGGCCTTGGAGCCGGACTTCTGGTGTGCTACGCCTTCGGCACAGGGTGGTTCATGGTCGTATCCGCCGCCGGGAACAGTCGCAGCATAGGGGCTGTGCTTATGCTGTGCGTGGTGCCCTTCCTTCTCCCTGACGGAGTAAAGCTTGCCGGGGCGATCATCCTCGGGAATGAGGTCAAAAAGCGGATACGTCAGCAGCCATAAAGAAGCAAGCCGACGGGACACCATAAGGGTGCCCGCCGGCTTTTTTGGAGGTCGATTATCTTTTCCTTGATGTGTCACGGCGCTTGTTGTTCATGTTGCGCCTTATATCTCCCATGCGCTCATCAGAGGAGGCCTTGAACCTGCTCAGCATATCCTCGAAGGAGGAGCCCTGTCCGCCGTCGGATTCGCTCTTGCCTCTGCCCTGATTCCTGCCGGAGGGTGCGCCCTTGCGTTGGAAATTCCCTGCGGGACGTGAGTCCGTCCTCTCAGGTGCGGGAGCCGCTTTCTTGATGGAAAGGGAGATCTTGCCGTCATCGCCGACGGAAAGCACCTTTACCTTGACGGTCTCCCCCTCCTTGAGATGTTCGTTGATGTCGGCAACATAGGTGTTTGCCACCTCGGAGATGTGTACAAGACCTGTAACACCCCGTTCAAGCTCCACAAATGCGCCGAACTTCGTGATGCCTGTCACTTTGCCCTCATAAATATTCCCAACTTCAGGCTGCATAGATATAAACCTTTCCTTTATTAGTTTCAGTCAGATGATCCGGTGGTGTCATAGAACCGCAGCTCGTCGGGGTAGGCATAGCCCAGCTTCTCCTTGGCAAGGCGCTCCATGTAGGTGCGCTCGTCCTCCTCGTTGAGGATGTTCTCGTAGCTTGCGTTCTCAGTTTCGAGATTCGCTACCTTCTGCTGAAGCTCCGCAAGCTCCTCTTGCTTCTTTGCCAGCTCAAGCTTGTTCCTTACAATGTTTGTAAAGCTGAAGCACACCACTGCTGCCACGGCGATGCCCCAGAACAGCATACCGGGAGATCTGGTGCGGTGCTTCTTGTTGTAAGCCCGCTTGATGGCTCTCTTGACTTGCTTCTTGTTCCTGCGTGAGACTCTTTCGTCGTCTCTGTGATCCTGCATTGCCATCATCTCCTTTGTATGTATTGGACACATCTGCGTACACAGTATATTATACAACATTATTCACGGTTTTGCAATTTATTTTCGAGGTGAAAATCAAAATCGGCGCATTACACAAATACAAAAGAAAAAATTGTGCTATTTGCCAAGGCAAGAAGCAAGATCGGACAGAGTATCGCTTTGAAAACAAAAGGGCTCATGCCGATGCATGAGCCCTGTGATCGCTTTCTCAGCCTTCAGCTCTCTGCTTTGCAAAGCACTCGCTGCAATAGATGGGCTGATCCTCTCTGGGAGTGAAGGGAACTCTTGCTACGCCGCCGCAGGCTGCGCATACGCCCTCAAACATCTCCCTGGCACCGGTCTTGGCAGCCTTGCGTGCCTGTCTGCAGCTCTTGCATCTCTGGGGCTCGTTCTCAAAGCCCTTTTCAGCATAGAATTCCTGCTCGCCGGCGGTGAATACAAATTCCTGTCCGCAATCCTTGCAGACCAGTGTCTTGTCTTCGTACATTTTGGTATACCTCGCTTAAATAAAATTAGGACACTAAGGACGGATTCACACCGACATCTTTGCATTAGAAAACAACGCTCTGAAGAATTAAGCTACTTAGCAGCAGCTTTTTAGCTGCATTGCGCTTTACTGCGCTACACTGTATTTTATAGCATTTTAAGCGTTTTGTCAAGGGAATTATTACGAAAATGAGAATTTTTGTCATAAGACATATTATTGACCCACAGTTTATGTTAAAATCTAACAATTCAGCCATCGGCAGAGGTTCATCCGCCGATGGCTGAAACATTAAAGTCCTATTACACTGAGTGCATCCGGGAAGGTGGTTATGAGGAACTGGGATACCAGCACCACAACGATGAGGGCAATGGGATATGCGGCAGCATATGCATTTGCAACATCATCTGTCTTTGCAACGTTTATGAGAGTGCCAAGTGCGGGTGTGGAGGTCATGCCGCCTGTGATGCCGCCAAGGTTGTTGAACAGGGGCAGCTTCATCAACTTGCTTGCGATGATAAAGCCCACGATCATGGGAATAAGGGTCATAAGAGCGCCGTAGAGGAAGTACACAGGCTCGAAGTATCTCACGAAGTTTGCACCGCCGGGAAGACCTGCGCCTATGAGGAATGCCATAAGGCCGAATTCTCTGAATACTTCAAGCACCTTCTTGTCAGGGCGCATATTCAGGGGGCCGAAGTGGCCGAAATGGGCGATAACAAGGGATGCCAGCAGGCAGCCGCCTGTGGTGCCCAGGGAGAAGGTGGAGGAGCCCATGGGTATCTTTATGCCGCCTATGAGCATACCTATTACAACGGAGAGACCGAAGGCTGCAAGACCGAAGTTGTCGGCATTGAAGAGCTTCTTGCCTGCCAGCTTGTCAACGCCTGTGTCAACGGAGGTTATCTTCTTCTTCTCCTCCTCGACGTTGGCTTTGAGCAGCTTGGGCATTATCTGTACGAAGAGCACAACGCCCACAACGCCGAAGATATAGGCAATGCCGTGGCCTACTGTTGCCTGGTTCTCAAATGCGGAGATCGCTGTGGAGGAAACTTCAGCGGCGGTGGTGCCGGGGTGTGTTGCCACATAGGTTGCGATGATGCTGGAATTTTCACCGTAGACCTGACCTACGGTGTCCTTTGCGGCGGAGAATGCGGGGGTGGAGGTGAGGGCGCCTGAGAGGATGCCCACAGCCATTACCGTATCACAGCCGAAGACCTTGATGCATACAAGAGTGGTAAGACCCCCCAGAATGATTATTATAAGGGACAGCAGGGCATAGCTCTTGAAATTCTTTTTAAGGCTTGAAAAGAAGTTGGGACCTGCGATGAAGCCTACGGAGGTGACAAAGAGGATAAGCCCCAGATTTTCAACTATCTTGAGGAAATCCGACTTGAATGCCGCATTGGTGAAGTGTGCAACGATAGCCTTCTGCTCTGCGTCATAGGTGAAGAAGAACGCCCCCACAAGCAGTGCCATGATGAAAACGCCGGCAGTGCCCAGGGACACGCCCTTGATGGTCACACGACCCAGGAGGTAGCCCAGTGCCACGATAAGGAATATCATGAACATCAGGTAGGTGATGCCCGTAATGGACAGAATTCCGAAAGACATATTATCCTTCCCTTTCATACAAAATTCAACAAATTATTGTAGCATAAATACAGTGATATTTCAAGCACAAATCCCCCGAAGTTTGGTACATCGGAGGATTTGTTTTTGTTTATTTTAGTAAAGTATCAAAGCAGCAGAATGCGATCTTACTTGGCTCTTCTTGCATAGTCGGGGAGGAGCTTGGGAGATACCACATCGCTGTCGATTCCGGCAGCAGCTCTTTCCTCAGCAAACTTCTTTACATGGCCAAGGGTCAGCTTGCCCACCTCAACGGTCTTGATCTTCTCACGGACGCTTCTGCCTGCATTTCTGCCGAATACGATGACATCCAGCAGGGAGTTGCCCATGAGCCTGTTCCTGCCGTGGATACCGCCTACGGCCTCGCCTGCAACGTACAGGTTCTCAACGCCGCTCATGCCGTCAGGAGTGATGTCTATGCCGCCGTTCTGATAGTGGAGGGTGGGATATACGAGTATAGGTTCCTTGCGGATGTCTATGCCGTATTCCATGAACATTCTCAGCATTGCGGGGATGCGCTTCTCAATAGTGCCCTCGCCGTTTTTCATCTCGATGATGGGGGTGTCCAGCCAGATACCTTCGCCGTCACCGGTGGGGATGCCCTTGCCTCTTGCCTTGCACTCACGGATAATGGAGGATGCGCATATATCTCTTGTCTCCAGGGGGTGCATGAACACCTCACCGTCAACGTTCACCAGCTTTGCGCCCAGAGAACGCACCTTCTCGGTAACAAGTGCGCCGAATATCTGCTCGGGGAATGCGGCACCTGTGGGATGATACTGGAGGGAGTCAGCGTACAGCAGCTTTGCCCCTGCCCTGTATGCCAGTACCAGACCGTCTGCGGTAGCGCCGTAGTGGTTGGAGGTGGGGAAACCCTGATAATGCAGTCTGCCGGCACCGCCTGTTGCGATGACAACGCACTTTGCCTTTGCCACAAGGATCTCCTCGGTCTCCATGTTCATGAGCACCGCACCTGCGGCATTGCCCTTGTCGTCCTTGATGATCTCTATTGCTGCTGTAAAGTCAACCACGGGGATCTGGCGGTTGAGCACCTCGTCACGGAGGGTCTTCATTATCTCAGCGCCGGAGTAGTCCTTGCAGGCGTGCATCCTCTTTCTGGAGGTACCGCCGCCGTGGGTGGTGATCATAGTGCCGTCAGGCATCTTGTCGAATTCAACGCCCAGCTCATTGAGCCACTTGATAGCATCGGGAGCCTCTGTTACCAGCTTTGCCACCAGCTCGTGCTTGCCCTTGAAGTGGCCGCCGCCGTATGCATCGATGTAGTGGATGGCAGGGGAGTCGTTGGGCTTGTCGGCAGCCTGTATGCCGCCCTCAGCCATCATGGTGTTGGCATCGCCTATCCTGAGCTTTGTGACGATCATGACGTTTGCGCCGCCCTCGTGAGCCTCTATGGCTGCGGAGGAGCCTGCGCCGCCGCCGCCTATGATGAGCACGTCCACATCATAGTCGGGGTGTTCAAGGTCTATCTTGTCAGGGTTTATCCTTGACTTGCCCTGAAGGAGGGCTGCCAGCTCATGGGGAACCTTTTCGCCCTTGTTGGGGCCTATGATAAGGTTCTCAAACTGGGATTCGATATAGTCAGGATGATATGTCCTGAGGACTTCATCCTTCTGCTCGGCAGTCATTCTCTCAGGCTCCAGAGCGGCATTCTTTGCACGGTTTGCCTCTACCTTCTTGAGAGATTCAAGCATTGCTTCGCTTGTGTACATGGCGTATCCTCCCTTACTTCTCGATCTCACGGTTGTTGTAGCGTTCCATCATCTGCTCATCGGATTCAGCCATGAGAGTATCAAGGAACTCCTTGAAATCACCGTTGTGAATTTCTCTTACCCTGTCCTCAAGGTGCTGGCTACGGGGCATGAGATACTTGCCGTTGATACGTCTTGCAAGCATACCCACCTGGGGATGGGAGATGCCGGCAGGGCATCTTGAAGAGCATACGCCGCACATTACGCAGTCAAAGGACTCCTCAGCGCACTTGGCAAAGTCGCCCCTCTGTGCATATGCGATGTACTGCATAACGTTGAGCTTCTGTGTGCAGGCCTTGGTACAGGCGTTGCAGCCCACGCAGGCGTATATCTCGGGATACAGCTGCATCATCACCTGCTGTGACACGGGTACCTTCTCGATGTCGTATATCTGCTTTACAAGGGGGAAGAAGGGGAGAGTTGCTATATACATATTCTCCTGCACCTGTGTCTGGCAGGCAAGGCAGGTCTTGAGCTCCTGCTCGCCCTTTATCCTGTAGATGGTGGCACAGGCACCGCAGAAGCCGTTGCGGCAGCCGCAGCCTCTTACAAGGCGGTAGCCCGCATATTCCATAGCCTTCATGATGGTAAGGCTTGCCGGCACTGTGTACTTCTTGCCGAATATAAAAATGTTTACCATTTCTTCCATATCTGTTACCCTCCGGATCAATATTCGTTAGGAAGCTCGCTGAGCTGATCGAAGCTGAACACGGGACCGTCCTTGCAGACGTACTTGTTGCCTATGTTGCAGCGGCCGCACTTGCCTATGGCACACTTCATGCGCAGCTCCATTGTGGTGAATACGTTGGTATCTGTAAAGCCCAGCTCCTTGAGGCCTGCCAGCGTGAACTTGATCATGATGGGAGGTCCGCACATTACCACAGTTTTCGAGGTATCAGGCTGCAGCTCCTTTACGTAGTTGGGGATAAAGCCTACATGGCCGTCCCAGCCCTCCTGCTCACGGTCAATGGTGAGGTTCACCTCCGTGTCGGGGCACTTCATCCACTCGTCGATTATCTCCTGATAGTCCACCAGGTCATCCTTTGAGCGGGAGCCGTAGACTATCTGCACAGAGCCGTAGTTCTCACGCTTGTCACGCACATAGTTGATGACCGAGCGCAGAGGTGCAAGGCCGATACCGCCGGCGATAAACAGAAGGTTCTTGCCCTTGAAGGTGGTCTCCACAGGGAAGCCGTTGCCGTAGGGGCCTCTTACGGTTATCTGCTGGCCTACGTCCATTGAATGGAGCCATGAGGTCAGTGTTCCGCACTTCTTGATGGAGAATTCCATGAATTCCGTATTTGTGGGGGAGGAGGTTATGGAAAACATACCCTCGCCCACACCGGGCATGGATACCATTGCGCACTGTCCGGGGATGTGCTCGAAGAGCTTCTTGCCGTCGGTGCCTACCACACGGAAGGTCTTTACATCCGGAGTATCCTGCCTTATGTCTGTGACTACCCCTATTCTGGGGATCAAAGTTTCATTATGCATACTCTTACTCCTCTCCGAATGATTTCATGACCTTCACGATATTCATCGAGATAGGGCATCTTACCAGGCAGCGGCCGCAACCTACGCAGCCATATTCGCCGTTGTTGTTGTCGGGGAAGTAGACCAGCTTATGCATGAATCTCTGCCTGAAGCGCTGCATCTGGGTGTTTCTGGAGTTTGCCGCAGCCATCTTGGTAAAGTCTGCATACATACAGGAGTCCCATGTGCGGTAGCGCTTTATGCCGTGGCCTGTGTCAAAGTCCTTGATATCGTAGCACTGGCAGGTGGGGCACACAAATGTGCAGGTGCCGCAGGCAAGGCAGCTCTCGGACAGCTTTGCCCACTTTTCGGAGTTGAACACGTCAAGCAGGGTGTTCTTCTCGAAATAATCCGTGGAAACATTTGCAAAGGGCAGCTTGGAGAGTATGTCCTTGACCCTTTCCTGCTGTGCCTTGACAGCGGTGTCATCACACTCTGTCAGCATATCGGAGATAAGGGAGACAAACTGCTCGCCCTTTTCGGTATTTGCTCTGATGTAGAGGTCGCCCCCCTCGCACCAGCAGGACGCATCCCCCTCGGGAGCGGTGGCATCAATGCCGAACACGCTGCAGAAGCAGGTCTCCTCCGGCTCGGTGCACGCCATGGTGACTACCGTTCCGTGCTCACGGCGTGTGGCGTAGTAGGAGTCCACAGGCTCTGCAAGGAATACCTTGTCAAGTATGGTGAAGCTCCTTGCGTCGCAGGCACGCACACCGAATACCACGAAGTCCTCGGATTCATCCCTGATATCCACTACCTCGATTTCCTTGTCCTTCAGGTTGAAGTCGCACAGGTTGGTGGTCTGGGGGAAGAAGAACCCCTTGGCGCTTCTTACGGTGTTGAGCTGTGAGGACATCTTCGTACCCTGGGACCATTCCTTGTAGGCGGCTCTGCCGTCGTTCTGATCCACGGGGAGATACAAAGTCCGTGCAGCGGCTATTTTTGCAAACAGCTCGTCTATTCTGTCCGCTGAAACCTTATACATTACGCATTGCCCCCTCTCTTGTATACCACATCCGGCTCACAGTCGGTGAAGGTGTAGGCATTGAGAGGTGCTCTCTCGTCGAAATTCTCACCGGCCTGGTATTCGCCGTAGAACTCGTTGATATCCTTGATGTACTTGCGGTTGAGCAGGTGCAGGGGGATATTCTGGGGACAAACCCTTGTGCATTCGCCACAGTCCGTGCAGCGTCCTGCAACGTGGAATGCCCTTATAAGGTGGAACATATTCTCCTCAAAGGAGGTGACAGCCGCTCTCTGCTGTATGCCGGAGGCGGGGTTGTCGAATACGCAGTTCTCGCAGGAGCAGGCGGGACATACATTGCGACAGGCATTGCAGCGGATGCACTTGGAAAGCTCGTTCCTCCAGAAGTTGAATCTCTCCTCGGAGGTCATGGCTTCCAGCTTTTCCACCATTTCAAAGCGCTTGCCGTCGTTGTTGGGCTCGCCCTCCTCGCCTATCATCTCATCAAAGCAGGCGGCGTGCTTCTTGGTCTTGCAGGTCTTGCACTTGTCGCCCAGAGAATCGGCATGGGACATGGTCTTGTCCCCGTAGAGGGTGTGTATGGTAAGGGTCTCTCCGTCACATTCCATGTCTGTGATGCCCTTTATCCCCGAATCCCTGACAGTGCCTATGTCCACCTTGCCCCTGCAGGGGATGGCGATGACATACACATTGTCACGGAGTATCCTGTGCTCCTTCAAGAGCTGATTGAAGCTGTAGGAGTCGCAGGGCTTGAGGAATACCAGCACCTTCCCTTCCTTCCGGGATTCCTTTATAAGGTACTTGGAAAGGTTGGGTGCGCAGAAGTCGTTGTAGAGGAAGTCCTTATCCAGCTCCTCTGCACTGGTGAAGACTGCCGGAGTGACATCGTAGGCGAAGTCGCCGGCCTTCCAGCCGACTACCCTGTTTACCGTGCCGTCTGCAAGCAGCTCCTTGGCTCTTTTTATGATTGCTTCTTGCATCTGAGGTCCTCCAATCTCCTGTTTTCGCCGAGCTTTGTAACGGTCTCGACAAATTCGTTCATGGTCTTGGCAAACTTGGCGCCCTCTGCGGCGGATACCCATTCAACACGGGTGCGCTCCTTCTCTATGCCCATGTAGTCCAGCATGGAGAACAGAAGAGCCATTCTTCTTCTTGTGAAGTAGTTGCCGGAGGTGTAGTGGCAGTCACCGGGATGACAGCCGCAGAGGATTACTCCGTCCGCACCTCTCTGGAATGCACGCAGCACGAACATGGGGTTTACTCTGCATGAGCAGGGCACTCTTATTATCTTTACATCAGCGGGGTACTGCAGTCTGTTGGTACCTGCAAGGTCTGCACCCGCATAGGAGCACCAGTTGCAGCAGAACGCCACTATCAGGGGCTTGAATTCTGTATTTACCGACATATTGCATCAACCTCCGCCATGATCTGTTTGTTAGTGAAGCCCTTGAGGTCCATAGCACCGGAAGGACAGGCGACAGTACAAGCACCGCAGCCCTGGCATACCGCAGGATTGACCTGAGCCACACGGCGTATGGCCACTGTTCTGTCAGGCTGCCTGAATTCCTTGTCGGCATAGGTGATGGCACCGTAGGGACATACCTTCTCGCAGGAGGAGCAGCCGTTGCACATGAGCTCGTCGGGATTTGCCACACAAGGGTTGCCTGTCAGCTGATCCTTGGACAGCAGGCCTATTACCTTGGAAGCCGCAGCACCGGCCTGTACGACTGTCTCGGGGATATCCTTGGGACCCTGTGCCACACCTGCAAGGAACACACCTGCTGTGGGGCTCTCCACGGGTCTCAGCTTTGCGTGAGCCTCGGTGAAGAAGTCGTTGGTGTCCATAGAGGCTGTGAGCATAGTAGCCAGGTGACGTGCGGACTTGTCGGGCTCGATAGCCGCAGCCAGCACCACCATATCAGCCTTGATGTGGAGCTGATCGTTTGCGATGAGGTCGGATGCCTGCACCATCAGTGTGCCGTCACCCTGGGGAGCTACCTTGCCCACCATGCCCTTGATGTAGTGTACACCGTACTGCTCAACGGCACGGCGGTAGAACTCATCGAAGAGCTTGCCGGGTGTGCGCACATCTATATAGAATACATATACGTTGGTATCCGGGTAGTGATCCTTTACGAGTATGGCGTGCTTTGCGGTATACATACAGCATATCTTGGAGCAGTATTCCTTGCCGCCCTTGGCACAGGGAGGAGCCTCTCTGGAGCCTACGCACTGAACGAACACGATGGTCTTGGGATCACGTCCGTCGGAGGGGCGCTTCAGGTGGCCGCCTGTGGGGCCTGCCGCATTCATCAGACGCTCAAATTCCAGGGATGTTACAACGTCCTTGGACTGGTTGTAGGCAAACTCGTCGTACTTTGAAACATCTATGTGGTTGTAGCCTGTTGCCGCAACGATGGCACCGTACTTCTCCTCGATTATCTGATCCTGCTGCTTGTAGTCGATGGCATTTGCAGTGCAGATCTTCGCACAGACACCGCACTTGCCGTTTTTGAGCATATTGCAGTGGTCAGGGTCGATGGTGGCGACCTTGGGGACAGCCTGTGCAAAGGGGATGTATATGGCACTTCTGTTGTCAAAGCCCATGTTGAATTCGTTGGGTATCTTCTTCATGGGGCACTTTGTGGTGCATTCACCGCAGCCTGTGCACTTTGTTTCATCAACGTAGCGTGCCTTCTTGCGGATCTTCACGTCAAAGTTGCCCACAAAGCCTGTTACAGCCTCTACCTCGCTGTAGGAGTAGATGTGTATCTTCTCGTTCTGTGCTACCTCCACCATTTTGGGGGTGAGGATACATGATGCGCAGTCGAGAGTGGGGAAGGTCTTGTCTATCTGGGTCATCTTGCCGCCGATAGTGGACTTCTTCTCCACAATATCCACCTCATAGCCCGCATCTGCAATGTCAAGGGCACACTGGATGCCCGCAATGCCGCCGCCTATGACCAGCGCACGCTTGGTAACGGGGGTCTGTCCGGGGGTAAGGGGAGCATTGAGCTGTACCTTTGCTATGGCTGCACGGGCAAGGATAATGGCCTTCTCTGTGCCGGAAACCTTGTCCTTGTGTATCCAGGAGCACTGCTCACGGATATTGGCTACCTCCACCATGTAGGAGTTGAGGCCTGCCTTTGCAGCTGCCTTTCTGAATGTGGCCTCGTGCATACGGGGCGAACATGAGCAGACAACAACACCTGTAAGGCGTTCATTCCTTATGGTGTCCTGGATAAGGTTCTGCCCTGCCTCGGAGCACATATACTGATAATCGGCGGTGAATACCACGCCGGGTTCGTTCTTCAGTTCTTCCGCAACTGCCTTTACATCAACAGTTGCAGCAATGTTCGTACCGCAGTGACAAACAAATACGCCTATTCTCTGCATTTATATCCCTCCTATTTGCTGTACTTGCGGAATGCGCTGACAAGCAGCTGCTGAGGAACATCGTCATCTATGAGCTCAGGCACCTGCTCTGCCTTCAGGTGATTTGCACCCTTCTGACGGATAGCCGAAAGTCTCACAGCCTCGATGACCTTGGCGGGCTCTACGCCTCTGGGGCATCTCTCCACGCAGGCAAAGCAGGAAAGACATCTGTAGAGGGACTCACTGTTTATGAGCGGGTCTATGTTGCCCGTTTCCACCATGTAGACGAACTGATGAGGATGATATTCCATCTCATCGTAGGAGGGGCAGGTGCCGGAGCACTTGCCGCACCGCATACATTTGAGGACGTTTACACCGCTGATAAGCTCTATTTCTTCTTTTTTATCCATGGTGCTTCCTCCTTACGCAGTTTCTTCCGAAGCGGCCTTGAGCCCCAGGGCATCAGCCAGCAGCTCGGTAAAGTAGTATACGGGTACGCCGCTTTCGTTCTTCTTCAGGTTGTACATACAAAGGGGACAGGCAGTGATGATGCAGTCACAGCCGAAATCCTTTGCACTGTTCACTATGGTCTCCCTGCGCTTTGCAACAGCGGGCTTGTCCTCCAGTGAGAGGTAGCCGCCGCAGCATTCGTTGCGCATGGGGTATACAACAGGAGTGGCTCCCATTGCCTTTATAAGATCCTCCATTATAGAGGGGTTCTCCGGGTCGTCCATCTTGAGCACCGAGCCCGGGCGCAGCAGCAGACAGCCGTAGTATGCGGCGATCTTCTTTCCCTTCAGGGGGTTTGTGACCTTTTCCTTTACCGCATCAAAGCCTATGACGTCACGGAGCACCTCCAGATAGTGGAGCACCTCAGTTTCGCCGTTGTAGGGCTCATCCAGCTTCAGATAGTTGTTTGCCCTTGTGCGTATGTCCTCGTTGGTGCGCATATCGTTGTTTACCTGCTTTATCACGTTATGACAGGCAGAACACAGTGTCACCAGGGACTGGCCGTGCATCTTGGCATCGTTCAAATTGCGGACAGAGGAGAGCTTGGTGGCTATCTCATCCTTTGCCATGGGGTATACACCGCCGCAGCACTGCCATTCCTCTATCTCACGCAGTTCAAAACCCAGCGCAGCAGCAGACTGCCTTGCATACATATCAAGATCTGCCGCCTTGTTTTTGAGAGTACAGCCGGGATAATAACTGTAAATCATAGCGTTTTCCTTTCCTGTTATCACACCTGCGGCAAGCCGCAAGTGTGTAGTAACATATGCTTTGCCGTCAGATCATTTCCTCCGGGTGGAATACCTCGTCAAACTTCTCCTCTGTCAGAAATCCCAGAGCAACGCAGGCTTCCTTGAGGGAGATGTTCTCCTTGTATGCCTTCTTTGCGGTCTTAGCGGCGTTCTCATAGCCTATGTAGGGGTTGAGCGCCGTTACCAGCATGAGGGAGTTGTGCAGATTGTGGTGCATCTTTTCCTTGTTTGCCTTGATGCCCACAGCACAGTTCTTGTTGAAGGAGGTGATGCTCTCCGCAAGGAGACGTGCGGACTGGAGGAAATTGTAGGCGCATACGGGCATGAACACGTTGAGTTCAAAGTTGCCCTGGCTTGCAGCCATGCCCACAGCCACATCATTGCCCATTACCTGTACTGCCACCATAGTCACCTGCTCGCACTGGGT